>NZ_DJLC01000095.1:709-18406 GCF_002434875.1 Acinetobacter sp. UBA6526
ATATATTTGTAATGAGTGTGTGGATGTCTGCTTGGATTTAGTGCAAACAAGTCAACAAGTGGAAGCAGGCGATTGGGCGACAAAACCATTGCCTAAACCACACGAAATTCGTGCAGCGTTAGATCAATACGTCATCGGACAAGATGTTGCTAAAAAAACATTGTCAGTTGCGGTTTATAACCACTATAAACGTTTGAAGGTTGGTCAATCTCAGCATGGAAACCATGAAATTGAGATTGCCAAGAGTAATATCTTACTGATTGGACCAACAGGTTCAGGGAAGACATTACTTGCACAAACGCTTGCTCGTTTACTCGATGTGCCTTTTGCAATGGCAGATGCAACAACACTCACTGAAGCAGGTTATGTCGGTGAAGATGTTGAAAACATCGTGCAAAAGCTACTGCAAAAAGCAGATTATGATGTAGAAAAAGCGCAGAAGGGCATTATCTATATTGATGAGATCGACAAGATTACTCGTAAATCTGAAAATCCATCGATTACTCGTGATGTGTCTGGCGAAGGTGTACAACAAGCATTATTGAAAATGATTGAAGGTACGGTTGCTTCTATCCCACCACAAGGTGGCCGTAAGCATCCACAGCAGGAATTTATCCAAATTGATACTGCGAATATCCTATTTATTTGTGGTGGTGCATTCTCTGGTTTGGAAAAAATCGTACAGCAACGTCAAGAAAAAGGCGGAATCGGTTTTACTGCTGATGTGAAGAATAAAGATGACAGCAAAAAAGTCTCTGAATTATTCCGTCAAGTTGAAGCGACTGATTTGGTTAAATTCGGTTTAATTCCTGAATTTATTGGTCGTTTACCGGTGATTGCAACCTTAGAAGAGTTAGATGAAGAAGCTTTGATGCAGATTCTAACCGAGCCTAAAAATGCATTAACTCGTCAATATCAATACTTATTCAGCATGGAAGATGTTGACTTGGTATTTGATGATTCCGCATTGCGAGCAGTGGCGAAGAAAGCACTTGAGCGTAATACGGGTGCACGTGGTTTACGTTCAATTCTGGAAAATGTCTTGCTTGAAACCATGTATGACTTACCAAGTCGTACTGATGTCGGTACTGTGATTGTGGATGAGGCTGTGATTAATGGTACCGCTAAACCTACTTTCAAAGCTGAACGTTTACCACAAACAGGTACGCCGGAATTGGTTGAAAAAACGGATTTGAAAGTAGTTGACTCTAAGTCAGCTTAATTCACATTCATCTAAAAAAGCATGAAAGGCTTGGCTTTTCATGCTTTTTTTATTTGCAATTAGGCGTTGAGGTGTTAATCTTAAAATTGAAAAAATCCGCATAGTTTTGCGCTGTTAAAAATAAATTCAAAAAACGCCTTGAGGGATGTCATGCGTTATTTAATATTGTCATTATGTTGTGCAGGGGTGTTGGCTGGCTGCCAAAGTCATAAGGCAGTGGAAAATGATCCAACTGTATTGACTGCGACACTTCCATCTATAGATACAGAAAAAGAGCCGGGTTTATTGGATCAATATCATGTCGGTGGTTTCTCTGTCGGTGGTTGGGTCAATCAAAAATTAGGTCAATACTTCGAACCTATCAAACCGCAAAATGAACAAGCTGCAGTCGTCTATTTATACCGACCAGATACGCGTTGGAATCGTCAGGAAATTGCAGCCGCGAATTTATTTATCAATGGGCATCGTATCCCTAGCTTGTTGCATAATCATTATTATTGGTTAGAACTACCAGCAGGTACATATCGTTTAAGCGTAAGTCGTCCTTTGGCTGGCTTACACTTCCAAAAGCCGAAATATGTCGATTTTACTGTGGATGCGGCACAAACTTATTTTATTAAATACGATGAAGAAAATAAGATTTCTAGAAGTGAGCATACTGGCCCATTTATGATTATGCCAGATAAAGTCGCACGCCAAGAAATAGCATTTACTCGATTAAAATCATCTAGCTATAACTTTGTTGCGCAGGATGCTTCTGGGAAAATTCGTAGCAAGCCACAAGAATTAAAGCCTGCGAAGTACGATGAGAAATCAGAAGTACATTTGGTCAAACCATTTAAGTTATGGAATCCTTTAACTTGGTAAAACCAAGCTCGAGAATAGGTGCTAGTTGATTTGAATGAGTGGTTTGATGATTGTCAAAAACTGCTCTTTCAGTTTGGCGCTTTGTTCGGGATCATTTAATGTCTGCTCACTCAAACTATTCATATATTGAAAAACATCGGTGCTGATTTTCAGATTTTTCTTATTAATTGATTTACCTTCAGGCGTTTTCAAAAATTTGAGATAGGCTTGTATTTCTTCTTCCGTCAAAGCCTCGGCATAGATTTTTTCAATATTTTGTAGAGTTTCAGGACGGGCAAAAACTCTAGAGCTAGTTTGCTTCAGTAGCTGACTTAGCTCTAAAACGGCTAAATGTTCTTGTGTGGTGGTTAATTCATTCTTACCCAAAATATTTAATAAAATGTTCTCGGCTTGTTTGTCTAATGCTGGCTGCATTTCCTCTAATGAGGCATTTAAAACATTTTCAAGATCACTAAGTGTGATCAGTTCTTTAACTGATTTCAATTGAGCAGGGCTAGCAAAAGTATTCTGCATGTTGATTATTAGACAAAACCCAATCATAAAGATGGGTAAGCGCTTACGCATATCTCTATCCCTATACTCATATTATCTTTTTGTAATGTAACAGATACTTTAGACAAAAAAATAGCCGAATCAATGGATTCGGCTATTTTTCTGATAAAGGCGTTATTGCGCAGCATCAACGACTGGAATTTTACCAATCTTCGCTTGCCAGATTTTTGGTGCAGTCGCATGGATTGATGTGCCATTTACGTCCACAGCAACAGAAACAGGCATATCTTCAACGACAAATTTGTAGATTGCTTCCATACCTAAATCAGCAAATGCTACAACTTCTGCTTCACGTACCGCTTTTGAAACGAGGTAGGCTGCACCACCAACGGCCATAAGGTAAGTTGCTTGGTTGTCTTTGATCGCTTCAATCGCAGTAGGGCCACGATCTGCTTTACCAATCATACCAAATAAGCCAGTAGCTTCTAACACTTGACGAGTGAACTTATCCATACGGGTTGCAGTTGTTGGGCCAGCAGGACCAACGACTTCATCACCAACTGGATCGACTGGACCCACGTAGTAAATGAATTTACCTTTTAAGTCGACTGGAAGTTCTTCACCATTATTTAACATGTCAACCATACGCTTATGTGCAGCATCACGACCTGTATAAATGGTACCGTTAAGAAGTAATGTATCACCTGGTTTCCAAGAGTTCATTTCTTCTTGAGTGATCGTGTCGAGATTCACACGCTTAGATTGAGAAGAGTCCCAAGTTACAGCAGGGTAGTCTTCAAGTTTAGGTGCTTGAATGTGTGCAACACCTGTACCATCTAATTGGAAATGAGCATGACGAGTCGCTGCACAGTTCGGGATCATACCAACTGGTTTACCAGCAGCGTGACATGGGTAATCTTTGATTTTAATATCAAGAACAGTGGTTAAACCACCAAGACCTTGTGCACCAATACCCAACGCATTCACTTTTTCGAAGATCTCAATACGGAGTTCTTCCATTTTGTTTTGTGGGCCACGACGAAGTAATTCATCCATGTTGATTTCTTCCATCAATGCTTCTTTTGCAAGCATCATGGCTTTTTCAGCAGTACCACCAATCCCGATACCGAGCATACCTGGTGGACACCAGCCTGCACCCATCGTTGGAACAGTTTTGAGTACCCAATCTACGATTGAGTCTGATGGGTTTAACATTGCAAGTTTAGATTTATTTTCTGAACCACCACCTTTAGCAGCCACAGTAATGTCAACTTTATTACCTGGTACGAGTTTGTAGTGGATGACAGCAGGGGTATTGTCTTTGGTATTTTTACGACCAAAAGCTGGATCAGCAAGAACAGAAGCACGCAATACGTTTGAGTTTTCTAAGTAACCTTGGCGTACGCCTTCGTTCACTGCATCGTCTAAGCTCATGGTTAAATCAAATTTAACATCTAAGCCAACTTCAAGGAAAACGTTGACAATACCTGTATCTTGACAGATTGGTCGATGGCCTTCAGCACACATACGTGAGTTGATGAGGATTTGTGCAATTGCATCTTTTGCAGCTTTGTTTTCTTCACGATCATAAGCACGGCTCATCGCTTGGATGAAGTCTTGTGGGTGATAGTAAGAAATAAACTGGAGGGCATCCTTGATTGATGTAATCAAGTCATCTTGTTTGATGATCGTTGTCATATCAAAATTCTCTTGAGCGGGCTAATAGCTGGCGGGCTAAATTATATGACAAAAAGCGTTCATTGTGGGAGTTTTACCGAGTATTTGGCAAAAGGTCTAAGAGGAATGATCAAATGGCTTTTATGAGAATTTACTCAAATGATTGAAGGGGAAAATCATTTCTTTCTCATTTGCGATGGAGAGTAGCCAAAATGCTTTTTAAAACGATGACTAAAATGACTACTCGAACTAAATCCATACTGAGTCGAGATATTCGTCAGATTTTCATGAGTCAATTCTAATGCTCGATGTGCCAATTCTAGTCGACGTTGCATGACATATTGATGAGGTGGCATTTTCATTGATTGTTTAAACATATGAGCAAAATGATATTCACTCAATGCTGTTTGTTGAGCGAGATCAGATAAAGTCAAGCTTAGGTGTAAGTGTTGATCAACCCATTCTAATAATTGCTTTAATACATAGGGTGATAATCCACCTTTAACTTCAGGTGTCGTCCATTGTGTATGGCTATAATTTTTAATTAAGTGATTGAGTAATAGCGTTGTTGCGGTACTCATCTGCAAATGATTTTCACGATTTTGCCAAGCACCATTGAGTAAAAAATGTCGATAAAGCGTAGAAATTTGCGGGTCAGCCACAAAAATCTGTGGATTTAGGACGATTTGGCTGGGTTCTCTATCCCAAACCTGTTCGGCAATCCTTCTTAGGTGTTGTTCTGTGTAGTAAAGATGCACAAAAGTAAGCTGATCTCTGAGATCCCATGTCGACTCGAAATCTTGCGGCATCAGACACATACGATCTGGGCCACCGCCATTGTGCCAACCATGCTCAGTCTTTTGATAGCTTTGATAGCCGCCCTGAATATACATGCTTAAGGTGTGATGATTACTGCAAACGCTGACACGATCTTGGTTATTTTGCCACATCGCGAGTTGCATACCCGAACCCAGTTCTACTGAGTCGAGCAACTGGGCCTTATATTGTTGTAATTGATCTAGAATCTGATATTTCATCTTCTACACACTGCGCAAGTATCGTGATTTAGTGTAGGACTTTCTATTGATATTGTCACCAAAACGAAAGCGGATAAAGAAAATCGCAATTTGATGATAATCACCACAAGATCATGCAAGCATAAAAAGAGAGAAGTTAGACAAAATAGTGATCTCTATGATTGAGTTTGGTTTTAGAAATGAATGCGTTGTTATATGCCTTGGTTGTGGTGATCTGGGGAACGACATGGATTGCAATTACGGTACAGCAACAAAGTGGTATAGCAGCAAATGTTGCTGTGTTCTGGCGTTTTTTTATATCCGCATTAGTGTTATTTGTTTTTATTTGCTTAACTCGGAAATTACAGAAATTGACGGCTAAAGACCATCTGTTTTGTATGTTGCAAGCGAGTTGCATTTTTGGTTTTAACTTTGTTTGTTTTTATTATGCGGTGCAATATATCAGTAGCGGTTTAGAAGCTGTTATTTTTTCAATGGCTGTTATTTTTAATACCATTAATGCAAAACTCTTTTTCTCTCAGCAAATTTCTACACGATTTTATCCTGCAGCGTTGTTGGGATTATTTGGAATTGTGGCGTTATTTTGGCATGACGTGGTTGGGACGACCTTGAATAGTCATACGCTGATGGGTATCGGACTTTGTATGGTCGGAACTTACGGATTTTCATTAGGAAATATGATCAGTACGAGACATCAAAAGCATGGGTTAGATATTTTCACAACCAATGCATATGCCATGTTCTATGGTTCTGTATTAATGGCATTCATTTCGTTATTAAAACAGGATGACTTTTTCCTAAGTATGCCTGTGAGTTCAGTGAGTGCATTATTGTATTTAGCAATTTTTGGTTCAGTGATTGGCTTTACTGCTTATTTTTATTTGGTAGGACGAATTGGGGCAGGTAAGGCTGCGTATAGTACTTTACTATTTCCACTCGTGGCATTGCTCATTTCTACAGTTTGGGAAGGTTATCAATGGCAGATCAATGCCGTGATTGGAGTAATTCTGATTTTATGCGGTAACGCGATTTTCTTTGTAAAAGGACCGCAGTTGAAGTTATTCAGAATGTCAAAGGAAGTATGAGAAATACGATGATGTAAAAAGACCATCTATTTAAATATATCAAATAGATGGTCTTTGGCTGTCAGAACAATATGTTAGTCTTGTTGTTTTGCCTGAATCGCAGTTAATGCGATGGTAAATACAATATCATCAACCAATGCACCGCGAGACAAATCATTCACAGGCTTGTTTAGGCCTTGCAGCATTGGACCGACACTCACGACATTGGCAGCACGTTGCACCGCCTTATAGGTCGTATTGCCTGTATTGAGATCAGGGAAGATAAAGACGTTGGCACGACCAGCAACTTTTGAATCTGGCGCTTTTTGACGACCTACACTCTCAACTGAAGCCGCATCATATTGCAAAGGACCATCGATCAATAAATCTGGTCGACGTTGTTGTGCAATTTTTGTTGCTTCGGCAACTTTTTCAACATCTGCACCTGTCCCTGATGTGCCTGTTGAGTAGCTGATCATAGCAATACGTGGGTCTAAACCAAATGCTTTTGCCGAGTCTGCTGATTGAATCGCAATTTCAGCAAGTTGTTCTGCATTTGGGTCAGGGTTAATTGCACAGTCACCATACACATAAACTTCATCTGGCAGCAGCATGAAGAAAATAGACGAGACGAGTGAATAGTTCGGCGCAGTTTTAATAAGCTGGAATGCTGGGCGAACAGTGTTTGCTGTTGTGTGAATCGCACCTGATACCAAACCATCTACTTGATCAAGTGCAAGCATCATCGTACCAAGTACCACTGTATCTTGCAGTTGTGCTTTGGCTTGTAGTGCATCAAGTTTGCCTTTACGTAACTCCACCATTGGTTCGATATATTGATCACGGATACTGTCTGGATCAATGATTTCTAAATCATCAGGGAGCTGAATACCACGCGCTTTTGCAACTTCTGCTACAGATTCTGGTTTAGCAAGCAAAATACATTGTGCAATACCACGCGTTTGACAAATCACCGCTGCTTGAACGGTACGAGGTTCATCACCTTCAGGTAAAACAATACGTTTTTTCGCTGAAATTGACTTTTGAACAAGTTCATAACGGAAAGCAGAAGGCGACAAACGTGGATGTAAATTATTTTGCGTGTGCTGATCAAGCCATTGATTATCAATATGGCTAGATACAAAACGGGTCACTTGTTCTGCACGCTCAGTATCATCAACTGGAATTTCATTACCAAAGTGATGTAAGCGCTGCGCCGTTTCTAAGGTGTCTAAAGACGTATGCAAAATCGGTAGACCTTGCTTAATAGCACTTTGACAGAATTCTAAGACATTGTCTGCTGGCGCAGCTTGTTCCGTTAAAATTAGGCCTGCGAGCGGAATACCGTTACTACTTGCAAGGCTTGCTGCAAGTAGCGTATCGGTACGCTGAGACGCACTAATAATCAGCTCACCTGCAACAAATTTATGTAGTTCAGATTCAATATCCGATGCAACCAAACTGGTATGTAAAATACGACGTTGTTTGGCTTCACCTTCATGTAACCATGTCCCGTTGACCAGTGGGGCAATATCCAAGCTTCTTGGGACGCTTAAAATATTACTGAATGGAACGAGTCCAATAATTGGAAGCTCATTGGTACCCATGAAGCGATTGTAACGTTGTAACTCAACTGAAAACTCAGCGATTTGCTTTTCTAAACGTAAACTTGGATCAAGGGTGACTGGGATTTCAGCAGTGCCATCAGGAAGCCCTTTGGTTCGCATGAACAGTACGCCTGTAGTACGAGCAGACGCAGCACCACCGAATTGACGGAGGTGTGCATCAACTTTTTCGGCTGTTTTGCGTGGATCAGCTAGATCTGCGGTACTGACAAGCACAACTTGCGCATCAAGTGCTTGAGCCAGTGCTGCATTGATTTCGCTTGCAAAATGATCTTGTCCATTTGGAACTAGACCTTCCACAATAATCACATCATGATGTGCGGAAATTTTACGATGAAGAGCAACTGCTTCTTCAAGTAATTCATCTGTTTCACCTAATGAAATTAATTGCGTTAATTTTTCATAAGTAATTGGTTCAACAGATTGATGTTGAAATAAATGGCTATATAGCGTTGTTGTGCGATCAACCGTTGTATCTGCAATTTGAGAAAATGGTTTTAGAAACCCCGCATTAATACCTTTACAGTCCAATGCATAAATCATACCTAGGCAAGCTGATGTTAAACCAACACCTTCGCCTGTAGGAATTAATAAAATAGTGTTCATAATGACCTTAATTTTTATCTAAATTTTTTTGAACTAAGCTGAAACAGTTTGCTCAACCACTTGACGTGTTTCTTTGGCAATACGACCTTCTTCGTCCGTAGGCACCACCCAAATCTGAGGGCCTTGACCTGCATCAATACGGCCTTCAGTACCGCGAGGGAGCGCATCGTTTTTCTCTTTACTGAACTGTAAGCCAAAGAGAGATAAGTAACCTAAAGTTTTTTCACGAACATAAGCCGAGTTTTCACCAATTCCACCAGTAAATACCAAACCATCTAAACGTGGTAACCCACAGCTAAGTGCTGAAAGTGATTTTGCTAGACGATAGCAGAATACTTCGATTGCAAGTGTCGCTCCTTCATGTCCATCGTTTGAAGCATCAACTAAAGTACGCATATCGTTTGATAACCCAGAAAGACCAAGCAAGCCACTTTCTTTATTGAGCATATTGTCAATTTTTTGAATATCCCAGCCCAAGTTGCTTGCCAAGAACAGATGTAAACTTGGGTCTACATCACCGCTACGCGTGCCCATAACCACACCTTCAAGTGGTGTCATTCCCATTGATGTATCAATACTTTGACCATTCCAAACCGCACAAGTCGAACTACCGTTACCTAAATGTGCACTTAACCAACCGCCTTGATTTTTTGCTCCTGCAAGCTCACTTGCACGCTCTGTTACATAAGCGTGGCTTGTACCGTGGAAGCCATAGCGACGAACGTGATGCTCTGTATATAAATTTTGTGGTAATGCATAACGATATGCACGTTCAGGCATAGTTTGATGGAATGCAGTATCAAATACAGCAACTTGCGGTAATTCAGGGAACAAACGCATGGTTGCTTCGATACCCACCAAATGTGCAGGATTATGCAATGGGGCTAAAGGTGTTGCAGCTTCAATACGTTTCACGATTTCAGGCGTTAAAAGCTCTGCTTTGGTGAGGTTGCCACCATGAACTACACGATGACCAATTGCTTGCGGATTATAATTTGCTAGGCGAGCTAAAAGTGTTTCAAGTGCTTTTGCATGGTCTGCATGTGGAATCGAAAGCTCTAAGGGTTCACCACCAACGGTCACACCTTTGATTCGTGCATCAGCAGAGCCTAAGTTTTCTGCCAAGCCATAAATACGATCTTCACGACGCTCAGAAATTAGCGCGTATTTGATTGAAGATGAACCACAGTTAATTACAAGTACAGATTTAGCCACGTTTTGAACACCTAACAGATTTTAAATTTTATGACGAACACTTTGATCTTGCTGCAACGCAAAAGGCAGTGGAATCAAGCGCAATGTTTTAACATGGGTTGTTGTATTGGTGAAAATAGACTTTAGCCTATACAACTGATTTATAATTGAATCTCATTAATTATAGGTTGCAAATCATAATTTCTTTTGAGTGATGTGTTTATTTTGCACGTATTTTTTGTATGAAATTATGTAAAAACACGATAAAGATCAAGTTGATGAGCTTTATCGTGTGGAATATTTAAAACAACAAAAATAAATTATTGGCGAATTTGACCATCACCAAAAACAATCCATTTTTGTGAGGTTAAACCTTCTAAACCAACAGGTCCGCGTGCATGAATTTTATCGGTTGAAATTCCAATTTCAGCACCTAAACCATACTCAAAGCCATCAGCGAAGCGGGTTGAGGCATTGATCATGACAGAGCTTGAGTCAACACGTGCGAGGAACTCGCGTGCTAGACTAAAGTTTTCGGTTACGATGGCATCTGTGTGATGAGAACCATATTTGTTGATATGCTCAATTGCTTCATCCATGCCGCTGACGACTTTGATCGCCAAGATCGGGCCTAGATATTCAGTATACCAATCTTCTTCAGTCGCCGTTTTAACTGAATCACCTAAAATCCGTTGTGTTTCAGCGCAACCACGAAGCTCAACTTGCTTTTCAGCATAAAGTTCAGCAATACTCGGTAAGAAATCATCTGCAATTGCTTCATCGACTAACAATGTTTCCATCGCATTACACACACCATAACGATGTGTTTTAGCATTTAGTGCGATAGGCAATGCTTTTTGAAGATCCGCTTGTGCTTCGACAAAAACGTGGCAATTTCCGTCTAAGTGTTTAATCACTGGAATACGCGCTTCATTGGTAATGCGTTCAATCAAGCTTTTGCCACCACGAGGTACGATCACATCAACATATTCAGTCATGGTAATCAAATGACCAACAGCAGCACGATCAGGTGTATCGATTACTTGCACGGCATACTCAGGTAATCCTGCAACTTGTAAACCGTGTTGAATCGCTGTTGCGATGGCTTTATTTGATTCAAGTGCTTCTGAACCGCCACGTAAAATGATGGCATTACCTGACTTTAAAGCAAGTGACGCTGCTTCTAATGTCACGTTTGGTCTTGATTCATAAATCATACCAATGACACCTAAAGGCACACGCATTTTACCAAGTTGAATACCTGATGGACGGTAAGCAAGATCAGTGATTTCACCAATTGGGTCAACCAAGGCAATCACATCTTTAAGACCTTGTAACATGCCTTTAAAGCGGGCAGGGGTCAACTCTAAACGGTCAAGCAAAGCGTTGTCTAATTGGCGTTGGCGACCATTTTCCATATCGATTTGATTGGCTGCTAAAATTTGTGCTTGATTATTTTCCAAAGCAGTATAAATTGCAGACAATGCATGATTTTTCAAATGAGTCGATGCGCTAGTCAAAACACGAGACGCTTTACGCGCTTGGATACCGACCTGCTGCATATAATTTTGAATAGAGTCTTGCATAGCATTTTGATGATTGCATGTATTTATAAAGATAGTAACAGTCAAATGCGGAACAATGAATAGTTTGAACCGACAATTCAAAAAATTATAAATTGTTAAATTGCTCAAACCTTTTGATTTAAATGCGATGGAGGTATTGAATAAATCGCTGAGACTACATATTTTGCAAAAGATTATTGCTTTAAACAAGATAAGTGGTTAAGGAAATGATTGCGTATAAAACGTGCATTTGTATAGAATGAAAATGTATAGGATAAATGTAATACAAATTTTATAAATTTGTTAACTAGCAAGTAGAAATCGCTAAAAATGAGACTCTTGCTGCAAAAAAATAATCAAGGATGGAGGAAGGATATGAATTCCATTATCCAAATGGACTCGGATTTAAATCATACCTTCACGGGTTTTGGTTTTTTCGACATATACAATAAAAACAGTTTTAAACAACCAGCACGTACGACATGGATAGATGGTTGGAAAATTGAATATATGGCAATTGCAGATCCTAAAACGATCTACAACACGCCAATTGTAATTGTCGGGGGCGCATTTCAAAATTTCAACTCTTATAAGTATTGTGTTGAGCAACTCTTTGAGAGTGGACCCGTGATTTTAATTGACTTACCTTCAATGGGAGCTAATCAACAAATTCGTAATGTTGATACAGGTGAGTCAGCTGGAATTCTAGAACTACCCGATTTATCTAAAATGTTAGGTCAGTGGCTTGATATCGTTGGAATTGAAAAAGTTTCAGTGATGGGGATGTCATTAGGTTCAGTGGTTGCATCTTCTTTTGCTCATCAACGTCCAGAACTGATTGATCGTATGGTGTTAATGGGGGTTATGCAAAAGACACGCAAAAGCTGGCGTATGCTACTTGAAGAATCTCTACATTTAATGCGTGAAGATCGCATGGAAGAGTTTGGTCAAGCTGTAATTTTGTATCTCGTAAATCATGCGAAGCTAGACAAAACGCGGATGTCACCAACAGCAAAACGTTTGTTCTTCAGACAAATGGCTGAGTTTACTGCGACAGAGCGAGAGCGTTATGAGATTAATTGCAATCGTTTACTGCGTTTAAGTGATGTGCCAGTGCCACAATGTAAAACATTGGTCGCGGCTGGTCAGTACGATAGTTTTACTTTGCCACATGAAAATGCTGATTTCGCTTTGCAATGTCAAGATATGCAGTTTGCTTTAATTGCCAATGCAGATCATGTACCGCAACTGCAACGCCGTAAAGAAACCATGAATTTATTCACCTCATTCTTAAAAGGAGAATCCATCGATAACCTTGATGGCATTATTCCTATGACGCGTGAAGAAATGAAGAACATCGAGCGTCGTGGTGAAGAGCGTATCCCCGTTTTGCAGCCTGAAACGAAATTATCTCATCGCCATTCAGATACTGAAGCTGGTGTAAAAATTGTAGATATTACTTTCTTTGGTGTGTTTTTAAAACTTGATAACCTTGAACAACTTGGCTTTGTTCGTCAGCATCCGCGTGATTTAGCATTACATTTGGTTGATGAAGAAGGTGAGTTTAAAATTGAGTGCTTAACCTTTGATGCTACTGAGCAAGGGCTTCGTATTCTCTTCAAACACGGTAGTTTTGATGTGGCAGACCGTTTGACTCGTTTTATTGCACGTCAAAAACCTGCTGAATAATCCTAATAAATAAAAAAAGGTGGGATAACCCACCTTTTTTAATGTCTATTAATTGTTGCTCGCTTTTATTGTCCAGACGAGATCACCTAAATGCTGCTGATTATTTTCTAGGATCTGCTGCTCGAAAAACTGTTTTGGTTGTTGGATCACAACTTGTTTAAAACCTGCTTCATAAAAGAAACTTTCAACTTCGGCAGGTGTTTTAAAGTGAAAACTAAACGCGCTACGAGACATCCATTTAAGTAGACGACTGCTGTTCCAAATAATGGTAGCGAGTTTATTTTGCGTCGGTTCTGGATAGAGATCAGTTAAATAATGTAGTTCTTTAAAGTCTTGACCATAAGTGACGATAGATTTAATCAGTTGTTGTAATAAAGGCTTTTCAAAATAATTGATGAGCCCTTCACTGATAATCACAAGTGGACGTTTTGGATCAAATACTTCAAAAGCCGAAGCGAATGCTTCTGAGAATAAATCAACGGAAAGGACATCATCAACTTTACTTTCAATTTGTTGCAGGGCGGCTTGTTTGGTTGCAGCCATATCAGGTAAATCAAGCTCGCGATAGGTAATATTTGGATAATGTTGTCTAAACCACCAACCACGCGGTGACAAGCCACATGCAATTTCGAGTACTTGGATATCAGGGTGCTGCTGAATTAATTCTTGTAAGTCATGATCAAGCATCGTGTGACGTTGTTTAAGCGTGGTGCGCATGCTGCCACCCACATATTTTTCAGCCCAACTTTCAATTGGATGTACAAGTGCTGCTAGTGTTTTGCCTTTGGCAGTTGCTAAAGCTGGATGTGAAATCCCCATTTGATACCAAATATAGCCGGTGTAGTGTGCAGTAAATGAAATATGGCGATGTTTTGAAAGTTGTTGTGTCATCTGTCCTAGACTCTATTTTCCTAATTTGGATATATAAAATTAATCTCTTTTTAACGTTGAGATTTTGCTACCAAATCCGGTTTTAGGTTTGTTATTTACTATCGTAAAGCGGCATGGATGCCGCTGTTGGGCTGGGGGTTACAAGGATGTACCCTCAGCCCAACAAAGGATTTTTGCTTATTTTTCATCCCTGAAAAGTAAGTCGAGCCGAAGGCAAACTTCTTCAATCAGATCAGCACTCGGCAAGATTCCATTATCTTAATAAAACAATGGAAAAATCTAAGTAAAGTTAGAACGAATTCTTAAATTCTTCAATGACTTTTCTGACGTTATTCCAGTTTTCATCTAACACGAGTGTTGTTCCCACGTCGATATTTGGAATTTTGCCACGCATACGCTCTAAACGTTGCTGATTTGGTAAAGCCAACACTTCAATTCCGTCTAATGCAGTACATGCAGCTACGCGATCATTACACACCAAGCCCATATCACAACCTGCATTTAAGGCTGCTTGAATACGTGCATCAGCGCCACCAGCAACACATGCTGCTTGCATACTTAAATCATCAGAGAATAAAACCCCATCAAATTTAAGTTGTTGGCGTAAGACATTTTGTAACCAAAATGGAGAGAAGCCAGCTGGGTTTGGATCAACTTGGTCATAGATCACATGAGCTGGCATCAAGGCATCGAGTTGAGGCATTAATTGAATGAAACTTTGCATATCTTTGTCGTAGATTTCTTGATATGAGCGGCTATCAATCGCAGCAGCAATGTGAGAGTCCGCTTTCACTGAACCATGCCCAGGGAAATGTTTGCCTGTCGTTGCCATGCCTGCTTTTTTCATACCACGCATAAAAGCATCTGCCAGTGGGATGATGTCTTGTATATTTTTAGCAAAACCACGATCACCAATTACATCACTAACATCATTGAGATCTAAGACAGGAGCGAAACTAAAATCGATACCAACCGCGAGAACTTCTGTTGCCATTAACCAACCGCATTGTTCTGATAGTTCAATGGCTTGTTCAGGATGATGTAAGTAATGTTCCCCAAGTCGTCCCATTGCTGGAAGTAGGGTGAAACCTTGTCTTAAGCGTTGTACACGACCACCTTCTTGATCGACCGCGATCAGAATATCAGGACGAACTTGACGCATATGATCCGTAAGTGCTCGAACTTGTTGTGGTGATTCAATATTTCGCGCAAATAAAATCATTCCGCCGACTTGCGGAGCTTGTAATAGTTCAATATCTTCTTGAGTAAGTTCTGTGCCAGCAATATCCAGCATCAATGCGCCGATCATATGGATTCCATTTGAATTTTGATGAAAAAAACGATAGCTAAATTGTGCAATGATTTGCTACATTTTGTCAGTACAGAATATGATAAAACTAGATGATATTGATGATAAGTGCTTATTGGTCATTTATTTATGAAGATTAATAAGTTCTACATGTTGCAAAACTATCGAATGAAATATGTTCATATGATGATAGCAGCATGTAATAATTGCCAGATCCAAGGAAGTACCAGAATTTTATGAAACTTCAAATGATAGCGTGTGCAGTTGCAATTGCGACTGGTGGTTTATTTTTTTCTCATACAATCAATGAGGCTTTTGCAGCAACTGAAACGCCAATCGTTTCAAGCGTAATCAAACCATCGCAAGAGCAAGCTTTGGTCGCGCGCCAGCTAGCAACCTTGGTCGATCGTCAGCATTATTTAAATATGCGTTTGGATGCGACAACTTCAAATCGTATTTTAGATATGTATCTCGATAGCCTTGATCCAGATCATTCATTATTTTTAAGCAGTGAAGTTGAAGACTATAAAAATAAATATGGTTCAAATTTTGGTAGCGCCTTAAAAGCAGGGAACCTGACAGGGCCATATGCAATTCATGCTCAATATCGTGACCGTTTGAAACAGTTTTATGAATTCATGTTAGCTGAGTTAAAAAAGCCACAGAACTTGAATCAAAAAGATGTGTATTTAGATATTGATCGTGAAAAAGCGGCATACTTTAAAACCTCTGCCGAGCAACAAGCACACTGGCAGAAAATGCTGGTTTCACAATTAATTAATTTAACGATCAGCAAAGAAGAAGAGCAAGCGAAACAAAAAGCTTTAAAAGCAAACCCTTCTCTTGCCAATGGACAAGATTTGACGGGTCCAGAAGATTTAACCCCAGTTCAGACTTTGACGAAACGTTACACGCGTCAATTAGAGCGTATTGGCCGTGTCAAAAGTGATGATGTGTTAGATAAAACACTCAATGCAATGTTAGCGACTTACGATCCACACAGTAATTATTATCCGCCGATTGATGCGATGGAGTTGAATCGTCAAACTACTTTACAGTTAGAAGGCATCGGTGTTTCGATTCGTCCAGAACGTGGTAATGAAGATTACACTAAGATTGAAACCATCGTAGAAGGCGGGCCAGCAAGTAAATCAGGTCAAGTGAAATCAGGAGATCGCATTATTGGGGTTGCCCAAGATGGCGAAAAAATGGTGGATGTGATTGGTTGGCCTAGCTCCGAAATCGTTGGTTTAATTCGTGGTAAGCGTGGTACGAAAGTAGTGGTTCGTTTGTTGGGCGCTGGCGCATCGATGAGCCAAGCACGTAATGTCACTTTAACGCGTGACATCATTCAAGAAGAAGATGCTGGTGTTCGCTCTCGTACCGTTGAAATTACTCGCGACGGTAAAAAACATAAGTTTGGAGTGATTGAAATTCCATCTTTCTATTTTGACTACCGTTCACGCCGTGCTGGTACTGAATATCGCTCAGTCTCTGAAGATACAGCAAAAGCATTTGAGTCATTAAAAGCTCAAAAAGTGGAAGGCATTATGGTTGACTTACGTAATGACCCAGGTGGTTCACTCGAAGAAGTTGCCCGTATGCTCGGTCAGGTAATCAAGTCAGGTCCTGTTGTCCAAATCCGTGATGGTAATGGTAATGTGAATGTCTTTGAAGATACTGATGGCGGTGAGCAAATTTATGCAGGGCCAATGGCGGTACTTGTGAATTTAGCTTCAGCTTCAGCGAGTGAAATTTATTCCGCGGCGATTCAGGATTATGAGCGCGGTATTATCATTGGTAGCACAACTACGGGTAAAGGAACGGCACAAGTCCAATTAGATTCCTTAGCTCATGGTCAAGCGACATTGACACAACGTAAATTCTACCGTGTAACAGGTGGAAGTACGCAGAATAAAGGGGTCGTTCCAGACATCAAATTGGTTGATATTTACAATGAGGAGTTTGGTGAGCGTAAGGCGAAGAATGCGTTGAAATGGGATACGATTCCAACTGCGCCATTCAAGCGTGAAGGTTCAATACAACCTTATGTTACGAAATTGTCTGAACTTTCTCAGCAGCGTGTAGCGCTTGATCCGCAGTTTAAATATTTAGAACAACGTAAAGCTATTTCTCAGAAAACTTCTGAGCAGAAAAAAGTTGTATTAGATATTGATCAACGCAGAGCTGAACTGATTGACTTGGAAAAACAGACTTTAGCAGCTGAAAACCAACGTCGCAAAGAAACAGGACAAGCACCGTATGCAAACTGGGAAAGCTATCAAGCATCTATTGATGCATTGGTTGAATCTCGTGCCAAAATGAAAGCACACCTTCGTCCACCACTACCAGAGGAAGAAACTTTCATTAATGAAGCTGCAAATGTGCTTCTAGATTATTCAAAGTTGCAAGGTCGTTAAAAATTAAGTGATAAAAAAGCCCTGAATATTCAGGGCTTT
>NZ_DJLC01000149.1:0-26588 GCF_002434875.1 Acinetobacter sp. UBA6526
AAGAAATTGAACAACTATTATTTGATTTGAATCGTGACTTGGGCACGACTTTAGTGTTGGTAACACATGATCAAAATTTAGCAGCGCTGTGTCAACGTCATGTCAAACTTGTGGATGGTCAGATTCAAGAAATTGTAAAGGCTGAGGAGAGAATATGAACTCGATCCTGAAACCTTTACTGTTACAAAGCTTTCGCACAGGTGGTTTATATTTACTGATCATTGCACTGTCATTGGCTATTAGTGCGACAACCGCTTTAAAGTTCAGTAATACTCAAGTTCAGAATGCAGTAACGCTTCAAGCTGCTGAAATGCTGGGTGCGGATCTCGTTCTATCTGATAATCAACCGATTCAAGAAAATTGGCATGAACAGGCAAAAAAACTCAATTTAAAACAGGCTTCGGTCACGCTGTTTGGTTCCATGGCGCATACTCAAGATCAATTTGTCATGGTGAATGTCAAAGCCATTGATGGCGCTTTTCCGCTTCGTGGACAGCTTGAGATTGCACCAAAAGCTCAGCAAATAAAACAAGGAGAGGTGTGGCTGAGTCCCCGGGCGATGGATCTTCTCGCCGTGAAATTGGGAGATAACGTTGCAATTGCTGATGGTGCGTTTAAAGTCACAGGTCTGATTGAACATGATTCAAATCAAGAGCTTGGGTTCTCAGGTTTTTCTCCAACCGTGATTATTCATCAAGCTGATATTGCTAAAACTAATGCAATTCAAGTTGGTAGTCGTATCGAATATCGCTTATTGATGGCTGGAGAACCAAATGCTGTCGATGCTTATAAGAAGATATTTAAGCGACAAATGGACCCTGAATCCGATAATCAAAAAGTAGAGTCACAAGCAGAAACAGCCGAACAAACATCACTTAAGTTACGAGATGCAAGTCAATCCAATACAAGATTGATGAAGCCCATAGAGAATTTAGATACTTTTCTACAGCTTGCTAATCTTTTGACGATTCTGCTATGTGGTATTGCGATTGCTTTAACGAGCCAGCGTTATGTACAACAAAATCAAGATCATATTGCACTGATGCGCTGTTTAGGCGCGAGTAAGAAGCAGATTTTATCGGCTTACATTATTTTGCTTGGGATAGTGAGTTTGATTTCGATTGCACTTGGTAGTTTGATTGGGATTGGATTGGGATACGGATTGCTGCAGTTAATGCTACAGTTGATTCCTCAATTGCAGCTGAGCTTTGCGCTAAGTGATTTACTCATGGCTTTGCCTATCGCCATTTTTACCAGTGTAATGGTATTGATAGGTTTTATCCTACCAAGTATTTGGGAGCTGTTAAACACTCCGCCTATTCGAGTCATTCGTCAACAAGAACGTTCTCGTAAGTCCTATGTGGCGATGTTCGCCGTGGGGATTTCCAGCCTTATTGTTTTCAGTTTGGTATTGAGTGATAACTTACAGTTAAGCCTTTTGGTTTTAGTAGCGATTCTTGTGCTATGTACTGTGCTTTTTGCGATGATCTGGTTGCTGTTAAAAGCCATTAAACGATTAAAGCATCCTTTGTCAGCTTATGTACGTATACCGCATCAAACAGCTTTACAAATCACGGCATTAGCACTTGGTTTAAGCTTGATTACAGTGCTGAGTGTATTAAGAACAGATTTATTGCAACGTTGGCAGCAACAATTACCAGAGGGAACACCAAACCAATTTGTATATGGTTTACCTCCATTTGATATGCCTCAATTTAAACAACAGCTTGAGCAGAATAACTGGTCTTCCACACCACTATATCCAAACATTCGAGGGCGATTAATTGCGAAGAACAATCAGGCATTTTCTCCTGAGTTGATTCAACAAAATAATTCACTTCGACGCGAATTGAATCTGACGCAAGCGAGTGCATATCCGACTGACAATGTCATTACACAAGGCGAAGCAAATTTCAGTGCAGTAGGGCAAGTTTCTGTTGAAGAAAAACTAGCCACTGAGTTAGGTATTAAAATTGGTGATCAATTACGCTTTAGCTTGCCTGAGGGGATATTAGAGGCCAAAGTAATTAATCTTCGCTCAGTGGAATGGGAAAGTTTTAGCCCCAATTTCTTCTTTATTTTCTCTCCTCAAACCATGGATGAAAATGCAGGAAGTTATTTAGGCAGTTTTTATGTTCCGACAGTCGATCAGCCAAAAATGGTACAGCTCATTCAGCAATTTTCCAATACAGTATTTATTGATGTTGGGCGGATATTGGATGAAGTTAAACGCTTGATGAATGTATTGGTTCAGATCGTGACGGTATTGGCTGTGCTTGTTGGCATGTCAGGTGTGTTAGTTTTAATTGCCTGCTTAAATGTATTAATGGATGAGCGCCGTAAAGAGGTTGCATTATTGCGTTCATTTGGTGTCGCTAAAAATAAATTAAAGCGGATGCTTAGCTTAGAGGTTGGTTTTATTGGCTTACTTGCTGGTGTTGTGGCGTGTTTATTTGCAGAAGTAATCAGTGCAATTGCAAGTTATAAGATGCAAATGGCAGTCCAATTGCATCCAGAAATTTGGTTTATTTTACCTTTAGCAATGATGCTGGTATGTACTGTAATTGGACGATATCGTCTGAGTTATTTATGCGATATTCCACCATTACAAAGTTTAAGAGAAATCAATCAATCTTAAAAAGTCAGTTGATTTTGACGCAGAATCTCATCCCATAATGGGGTGAGACCTGTACTTAACTGCGTACAATAAAAATAGAATCCAGCAAGTAATACGCTACACAGAACCAGTGCAATCATTTGTATAGCAACTTTACGTTGGGTCTTTTGACCAAAATACCAAAGACTTGCAAGCAAAGCCCCCATGATCATGCCGCCGATATGGGCTGCATTGTTAATCCCTGAAACTGTAAAACCAAAGATTAGGTTGATCGCCATCACCATAACTAGAGATTTTTTATCTAACCAAAAACGTTGTCTTGGTAATGCTGGAAATAATGAAACAGCGGTCAGTGCTGCGCCCAGCCCCATGACTGCTCCTGATGCACCTGCACTGATATGAGGGAGTAAGCTTGGGTCAAAATGTTGTAAGAGTTGATAACCGTCACGAATACTCAGATAGCTAGAAAGTACACTTCCCATCAAACCCGCAAGAAAATACATACCGATATAATAGGAACGACCAAATAACTGCTCAGCGACACTGCCAAATATATAGAGTGCCCACATATTTAACATTAAATGGATCAATCCAAAATGGAAAAACATGCTGCTAAAAAGGCGTTCAGGCTCACCCGAAAAGGTGAGTGGTGTAAAATCAGCACCCCAAGCGATTGCATCCATAGGGGATGGGTCGGTAATATTCACACCTGTAAGGATTTGCCAACCAAATAATCCAACATTGACCGCAATTAAAATTGCAGTAAACCACCATGTTTGTATTTGCAATTTTTGATTGATTTGTGGTGGAGTCGTTTCAGTCATATGTTTGAGCTAGCCATGAATATGAAAAATAGCTTAGCATGAATTGATGGGACGAGACATGGATCATATGTCATAACGCCGATGTCCGAAGGAGTGAAGCACTTTAATGAAAGCCTTTTTAGCACGTACAGTCATGTTGATTATTGGGGTAATTCTGCTCATCCAGCTATGGATTTTTTCTAGCTTGGTGTGGTGGAGAACACATCCTGTTCAAACAACAATGTTCATGCGGCTAGATTATTGGTCGGATTTCAAGCCTATTCAGCAAGAATGGCGTGATTACGATGACATTAGTGATAACTTCAAGCATGCGATCTTAGCTGGTGAAGATGCGAAGTTTATTCATCATCATGGCTTTGATTGGGCGGGTATCCAACATGCTTTAGAACGGAATAGTGAAAAAGGTGAAGTGGTCGCAGGCGGCTCTACGATCTCACAACAACTTGCTAAGAACTTATTTCTCTACAATCAACGATCATTCATCCGTAAAGGTCAGGAAGCCGTAGCCACTTGGATGATGGAGCGTATGTGGTCAAAGCGTCGAATCCTAGAGGTATATATGAACTCTGTGGAGTTTGGACAAAATATTTATGGCGTTGAGGCGGCAACTCAGTTTTATTATGGAAAAAGTGCAAAAAGTTTAACGCGTGAACAAGCTGCATTTTTAGCTGCTTTATTACCGAATCCTAAATATTACCAAGACCATAGAAATGATCGTAAGTTGCAATATCGCAAACGTGTCATTTTAAAATATATGAATGGTACACAAATTCCTCAATAGTTCATTTTATTTAAAAAAAGCCTAATATTTTTGGGCTTTTTTACCAAAATGACATAATTTTGCAGCATACTTAAACGATCACTTGATAAATTAAAGCGATAAGGTTCGGTATGAATACTGCAGTGACGACAACAGCGCCCATAGAATATAGTTACAACGATCGTTATATAAATCGTGAACTTTCGATTCTCGATTTCCATTTACGTGTACTAGAACAGGCGGTTGATCCACTCCATCCCTTGTTAGAGCGGATGAATTTCTTACTCATCTTTTCGCGTAATTTAGACGAGTTTTTCGAGATTCGTGTTGCTGGCATGATGGAGCAACTGACTTTAGGCAATGAAAGTCGCACTCCTGATGGTTTGACACCTAAACAAGTTTTGGATGAAATTTCTAGAACTGCACATGCGGCAATCGAACGCCAATATCGTATTTTAAATGAAGAAATCTTACCGAAGTTACGTGAAGAAGATATTTGCTTCTTACGTCGTGGCGAGTTAACACCTGCGCAATCTGCTTGGATTAAGAAGTATTTCCAAGAGCAAGTTGCGCCAGTATTGACACCAATCAGCCTTGATCCAGCGCATCCATTTCCTCGCTTAGTCAATAAAAGCTTGAACTTCATTGTCACCTTAGAAGGCAAAGATGCCTTTGGTCGTCAAATTGATTTAGCCGTTGTTCCTGCACCGCGTTCACTGCCTCGTGTTGTTCGTTTACCAGATGAGCTGACCGATGGTAAAGAACACCATGTCATGCTTTCTGCGATTATTCACGAGCATGTTTCTGATCTATTCCCAGGCATGACAGCAACAGGTTGTTATCAATTCCGTGTGACGCGTAATGCTGATTTAGCATTGAATGAAGATGTTGAAGATCTTGCTAAAGCACTAAAAGGTGAATTGAGTTCACGTCGTTTTGGTCGAGCGGTACGTTTAGAAGTAACGCATAATTGTCCAAAACATATTTATGAATATTTATTGGACGAGTTCGACTTAAACGAAGAGCAGCTTTATCGTGTTGATGGGCCGGTAAATTTAGCGCGTTTACTTTCAAATTTTAAACGTCCGCATTTACGTTATGACTCACATACACCTGTGATTCCAAAAGCATTCAAAAAATCGGAAAGCATTTTTGCTGCAATGCAAAAGCAAGATATTCTATTGCATCATCCATTTGAATCATTTGCACCAGTCATTCAATTGTTACGTGAAGCAGCGCGTGATCCACAAGTGCTTGCAATCAAGCAAACACTTTATCGTAGTGGTGTGGATTCTGAAATTGTACAAGTACTTGCCGAAGCTGCACGTAATGGTAAGGAAGTGACCGCAGTTATTGAGTTGCGTGCTCGTTTTGATGAAGAGTCAAATATCGAGGTTGCTAACGTATTGCAAGAAGCAGGTGCAGTCGTTGTATATGGCATTGTAGGCTATAAGACTCACGCCAAAATGATTTTAGTGGTACGCCGTGAAAATAATAAATTAGTACGCTATGTTCATTTGGGAACAGGTAACTATCATGCGGGTAATGCGCGTATTTATACCGATTATGGTTTGATGACGACAGATAAAGATGTCTGTGAAGATGTGCACCGTATTTTCCAAGAATTGACTGGTATGGGGAAAATGGCGAAGCCGAAAAAGCTGCTTCATGCACCATTCACTTTACATGCTCAACTGATTAACTTTATTGATGATGAAATTGCCAATGTAAAAGCTGGTAAACCTGCACAGATTATTGTGAAAGTGAATGCACTCACCGAAGTTCAGCTCATCAATAAATTGTATGAAGCTTCACAAGCGGGTGTACAAATTGATTTGATCATTCGTTCGATTTGTTGTTTACGTCCGGGTTTACCAAACTTGTCAGAAAATATTCGTGTTCGCTCAATTGTTGGACGCTTCCTAGAACATACACGCGTGTTTTATTTTAGTAATAATGGTAATCCACGTATTTATGGTTCAAGTGCAGATTGGATGGATCGCAACTTATTCAACCGTGTAGAAGCATGCTTCCCGATTGAAGATCCAGTTTTGAAAAAACGTATCTATCAACTAGGTTTATTGAACTATCTAAAAGACAATCAACAAGCGTGGTTGTTGCAAGGTGATGGTGTTTGGGAGCGCGCTAAACTTGTTGAAGGTGAAGAGCCACATAATGCGCAACAGACTTTGTTGGATGCGATTAAGTAATTCAAATTAGACATCTTACTGAGATTCTTCTACAAGATGTCTTTAAAAAAACCGATCGATTTGAGATCGGTTTTTTATTGTCTGCTTAGTTACTTTTGATTTCTAAAACCAATTGATTTACCAGATCAGCAGCTTCGAGTTCCCGAATTTGAGCAACATTACTACCTGCCCAAAATGCACCATAACTAAAATCATGTTGCTGATTGGCAATCGCCATCAACTGTTTGGCTAAATCATACGTATATGGATAGGCAGGTACATTTGGTCGGTTAGGACGATCAATTTCAGTATGCCAAGTCCCGATCAGACCTCGTGCAGGGCGACCTGATAAGCTAGCACTAATTTGGGTAATATTTTGATTAAATAATGCTTTACGATATTCAGTATTCGCACTTGAGCTTTTACATTGAACAAAGGCTGTGCCTAATTGAACGGCTGAAGCACCAGCTTTCAACATCTGCTTTGCCTGTTCGCCATTCATGATGCCACCAGCAGCAATTACAGGTGTTGTGCAATGTTTAGAAATTAGCTGCACCAGATCTAAGGTTTTGATTGCAGCATCAAAATGTTGATTAAATATTCCTCGATGTCCACCTGCTTCAATCCCTTGAGCAATAATCAGATCAATACCCGCAGCTTCAATTTGCTGCGCTTCGACCAAGTTAGTTGCAGATACCATTGTGATAATACCTGCATCTTTTAATGCTTTAATTTGATGAGGATGGGGAATCCCAAAATGGAAACTCGCTGCTTTAGGTTGAGTTTCTAAAACAATATTTAAGAAATCATCACTATCCAAAAAGCTTGGATAAATACAGTTCAGTTGTGACGGTGGAGTTGTGCCAAATTTTTCAAAATGTGGCGCAATATATTCAATCCATTGCTGTGCGATGTCTCGATTGAGTGATTCAGATTGATGACAGAAAAAGTTGACTTGGAATGGTTTTTCAGTCAGTGCTTGAGTTTTTAAAATCAGTTCCTTAGCTGCCGAAGGTGTATTCGCGCCTAAACCCAATGAACCTAAAGCTCCCTGATTAGAAACTTCAGCAGCAAGTTCAGGTGTAGAAACACCAGCCATTGGTGCAAGAAAAATAGGATGTTTAATTTCTAATAATTCTAAAATTTTCATGTCATATATACCTAATTGGTTTTGATTCAACATAGCTTAAATATCAAAAAAATAGCAAATAATACTGGTTATTTCTTTTTAGAATGGAGATACATAGATGGTTTATCTATCTGAAAATAAAAGATGTTTGGCTAATGAATTAACCAAACATCTGACAATATTATCGATTATTGATAGGCTAAAACCAGTAAGGCTTTAAATAGGCCAGCAATAATTGCTAAACCTACAAAACCCACGATCCATAAGCCGATAAACCATTTGATTTGTGATGATTTCATTGTCGTTCACCTCAGTGGTAGCCTTGATCGCCAACACGGACTTTATCTCTAAAAATCCAATATCCCCAAAAGGTGTACACCAAAATAATTGGGATCATGATCAATGCACCAATTAATGCAAAGACCTGACTGTCTCGCGGTGCGGCAGCTTCCCAAATGGTAACAGATGGAGGAATAATGTTTGGCCATAGGGTGATGACAAAGCCAGAGTAAGCCAAGAACATCAGCATCAAGGTATAAATGAAAGGTTTGTATTCACTTCTTTTTAGACAAGCTTGCCATGTCAAGAATGTAAAAATAACCACTAAAATAGGAACAGGACTGAAATAGATCAGTTGTGGAATTGCAAACCATTTTTCAGCAATAGCAGGTTGGCTGTAAGGAGTATATAAACTGACGGCTGCGAAAATAACGAACAGTGCAAAGATTAATTTAGGCATCAATTGGTACATTCGATCTTGCAAACCATCATCAGTTTTCAAAATTAACCATCCGCAACCCAATGCGGCATACATGATCACAACACCTAAACCTGTAAAGAGAGAAAAGGGCGTTAGCCAATCCAGACTACCACCGACAAAGATCCCATTTTCAGTCTCTAAACCCTGAATGTAAGCACCTAAAATCACACCTTGTAGAAAACTTGCTAAGGTTGAACCGCAAATAAAAGCCATATCCCATAATGCTTTTGAACGACTCGCTTTAAAACGAAACTCGAACGCAACGCCCCTAAAAATAAGCGCAATTACCATCAAGGTAATCGGCATATAAAGAGCAGATAAAACAGTTGCATAGACAATTGGAAAGGCTGCAAATAATCCAGCACCTCCTAGTACCATCCATGTTTCATTGCCATCCCAAACAGGTGCAACGGTATTCATCATGACATCACGCTCTTGTTGTCCCTTAATAAATGGGAACAGGATGCCGATACCAAGATCGAAGCCATCCAAAATGACGTAGATCAATACGCCTAGCGCGATGATCATGGCCCAAATGAGAGAAATATCCATCCTTATTCTCCTTTCGTCTGATCTTTGGTTTCGAGGCTATCCTCAACCGCACTGAGTGGGCGCATTGGCGTTCTAAAGTGTCCAATACCACCTTGTTCTTCAACAGGGGTATGAATGAATTGGGGGCCTTTGTACATGAGTTTAAGGATGTAATAGATACCTGTTCCAAAGACAACGGTATAAACCAATACAAAGATAATCAGCGTAATACCGACTTGATTTGCAGAAACATTGGACAAAGCATCCTCTGTACGCAGGACACCATACACGACCCAAGGTTGGCGGCCAATTTCAGTGGTAAACCATCCAGCAAGTAACGCGATATAACCCGTTGGTCCCATGATTAAGGCGAACTTGTGAAACCATTTGTTCTCATAAATTCGTTCTTTTTTGCGCAACCATAAGCCAACCACTGCCAGTAAAACCATCAGTGTTCCTAGACCAACCATGATACGGAAGCTCCAGAAAACTAAAGTTGAATTTGGACGATCTTCAGGGGCAAACTCTTTCAACCCTTTAACTTCACCATCGAGACTATGGGTTAGAATCAAGCTACCTAAATAAGGAATGCCCACAGCATATTTAGTGGTTTCTTCTTGCATATCTGGAATACCAAACAAATAGAGAGGCATTGGTTCATTGACATTTGTTTCCCAGTGACCTTCCATCGCCGCTAACTTAGCTGGTTGATGCTTTAAGGTATTCAAACCGTGATGATCGCCAATTAAGACTTGCGCAGGTGCTGCGAATAAGATCATCCACATCGCCATAGAGAAGGATTTCTTTACTAACTCATCTCGACGACCGCGAATTAAATGCCAAGCCGCTGTTGCTGCGATAACTAATGCAGAGACTAAAAAGGCTGCAACTGCCATATGTGCAAAGCGATACGGAAATGATGGGTTGAAGACAATCGCAAACCAATCTTGGGGTACGATGATGCCATTTTCGATGCTGAAGCCTTGTGGCGTTTGCATCCAACTGTTTGAAGACAAAATCCAAAACATGGAAATACAGGTGCCAATTGCTACCATGAACGTTGCAAAGAAATGGGCTTTTTCACTGACTCGTCCCCAACCAAATAGCATGATTCCTAAAAATCCTGCTTCAAGGAAAAAGGCGGACAATACTTCATAGGTCAGCAGTGGCCCAGTAATACTTCCTGCAATTCGAGAAAACTCACTCCAGTTTGTCCCAAACTGATAGCTCATAACGACCCCAGAAACCACACCCATACCAAATGTCACGGCAAAGATTTTGAGCCAATATTTATAGAGGTCTTGATAGATTGGATTATGACTACGTAGCCATTTCCATTCTAGAACTGCTAGAAAACAAGCGAGACCGATTGACGTTGCAGGAAAAATAATATGAAACGAGACTGTAAAGGCAAATTGGATACGTGCTAACTCTAACGCTGTTAAACCTAAGTCCATAATGAGTCCTCCAACGGATAACTGAATCGTTGTAAAACTGGTTCAACAGACACTTTTTTAGCGATGTGTTTGTCTCGCTCTTGCTGTTGATCAGCAAAAGAAATTCGATAAAGCATATAAAACTCACTTTCTCAATAATTTAGTTAAATAAATGATTACATTGAGAAAGCAAAAGGAGGGGCTCGACCTTGGGGGATGAGAAATAAACGCTGTAATGAGAAAAAGAACGCGATAAAAACTTGATATAAGTGTAAAAAGCGGACTTGTAAGCGAACAAAAACTTCTTTAACTCCAAGTGTTGGAGGCGCAACTAAATGCCCATAAAAGAAACAGAATGGACATTGATGGTTAAAGTCGTGTTGATGCGAATGATGTGTCGAATCAAAATGTACATGATCGCTTGTTGCGTGATTATGTTCTAAATGATTTTGATGTGATGTATGTGCTGAGTGAGCAGTGTGTTCATGTTTCATTTGGGAAGACAGATGCGTTACAGTCTCACAAGCTGGAGAAATTTGATATTTCTCTGGCAATAGAGGCTGTAAGAAGACAGCTATCTGTAATGCTATTGTTGCAAAAGCAAACAATATCCCAAGTCGATGTATCAAGACACTTCTCTACATTGGTTACTTCAAACCAGCAAGTTGAGATTTCAAGTAATTCTTACTAGCTAACTCAACTTTCGATTAGTAGTCATCATACACCTAAATTTTAGAAAAATCTTACTTATAAATTACATATATTATTATTTTTAAATGTGATTTATTACATAATGATTTTGCTATAGTTTCTTATAGGGGCTGAACGTTGAATAAAGAACCGACCCAAGCTGAAAATGCCATTGCTAAAATTCCCCACAAGGTAATACGTAAGCTGCCTTTGAGCATTGAGGTCTTTGCAAAATAACTCGATAAAGCACCTAAAAATGCAAGAGAAATAATACCTGTAATTAACACTGACTGAGCTACCCATTCGTGTGAACTGAGTAGAATCGCTAACATTGGCAACGCTGCGCCACATGAAAATGATGCTGCTGATGAAAGCGCTGCTTGCACAGGGTTTGCTGCGGTATTTTCATGGATACCGATTTCATCACGAGCATGCGCACCAAGCGCGTCATGAGCAGTTAATTGTACGGCAACTTCATGGGCGAGTTCTGGACTCAAACCACGCGAAATGTAAATTTGAGTTAATTCTTTTAGCTCGGCATGAGGGTTTTTTTCAAGTTCATGGGCTTCTGAACGTAGATCAGATTGCTCAATATCTTCTTGTGATTTAACAGAAATATATTCTCCAGCAGCCATAGATGTAGCACCAGAAATCAAGCCAGCAATACAAGTAATTAAAAGTGTATGAGAGCTAGCGCCACTGGCTGCCATCCCCATAATTAAACTGGTTACAGAGATAATTCCATCATTTGCACCAAGTACGGCTGCACGAAGCCAGCCAGAACGCTGCATAACATGGATTTCAGAGTGGTGAGAATGCGACATAATTTTACTCGTATGAAAATATTGTTTGTTATCTACAAAGTGATGTCTTCAAGTTTTATTTTTTGGTTTTATCAATGATTCATCAACTTAACTTACTTATAAAATAACTTATTTTAACGATATCAGAACAGCTGTTTAGTTATAATATGTGAATAATTCACCGTTTTAACTCTTTGTTTAATCTACTATTCATAGTAGTTGCGCTGAGTGCTTTTAGTTGAGATATAAAATGAACTATTCTAAGAAAAAGCCCATAACATATTCATTATTAGCTTTCAGTTTAATGTTTCCTTTTCAATCCTCATTCAGTGCCGAGGCTGGTTTTGTAAAAGAGGGAGATGCTGAGTATAAGCCTGGCAACCCGATTTATGATCGTTGGGATCAGTTTTATAAGCTTGAGCCAAATCAGCCAGAGCAGGCTGAAAAAGTTTTGCTAGAATTGAGCGAAATTACACCTCAAGATGTAAAGGTTTGGAAAAGTTTAACTTATCTACAAATTCGACTAAATAAGCAGAAGCTAGCACTTCAGAGCGTACAACAAGCCTCAAAACTTGATCCGCAGGATGATCAACTTAAATTGCAACAAGCCTATCTATTGAATCAGCTCCAAAAAGACAAAGATGCACTGCCGATTTTTAAGGATTTAACAACTTCAAATAACCCAGAAATTGCGAGTAAAGCACAAGAGGCGGTACGTAATTTAAGCGGTGGTGCTGTAAAACCAACATTTAAAGATATCTATTTCGCTCCATCATATGAGTCACGTTATGATGATTTTATTTTTCCATTAAAAATGCGCTATGGGAAAAACTTAGATAATGGACGTACACAAGTTTATGGTTTTATAAACCTTAACCGAGATACAAAGTCTAAAGGTGGTGTTCGACCAGAAATTATCGATGAGAATGCTGTAACTGTCGGTGTTGGTGCCAATTACCAACCTTGGACATCAATACCACTTCGAGCTTATTTAGAAATCGGTGGCAGTTATGATCTGATTGATCGTAATCGCGATAAATTCCGTGAAAGTGTGGTCGGTGGTGTAACGGGTTATCAAGAATGGTATGCCAATCCAACCATTGAACAACGTACAGTTTGGAATGACTATTTTACTGACTTATATGGAAACATAGCGAGTTATTCCAGAGAGGACTATAGCGTGATTGCTGATTTGAGATTACGTTCAGGTTTTAATGTATATCGAGGTGAAGCTGGTACGGTACAGGCCTATGGCAAATTACATGCTTTAGCCGATTCAAAAGGTGAAAACTACAATAACTTATTTGAATATGGTGCTGGTGTGGCATGGCAACCATTTAACTACATACCTGTGAAAATTCGTGTTGAACGTCTATATGGGAACTATTTTAAAGATGCTTTGGCGGATGGTACTGACAGCTATAACAATACCCGTACCGAACTTGTTTTTTATAAGGATTTTTAAATAATGAAGAAACTCATTTCAATCGTATTTGGAACACGACCTGAATTAATTAAGTTAGCACCAGTGATTCTTCAGGCCCAACAAGATCAACGGTTTCAAGTCGAAGTTATTTTTACTGGGCAACATGATGAGTTAGTACGCGATGCGATTGATTTTTTCCAAATCAAAATTGATCATCGTTTAAAAATGATGAATGCTGGTCAAAGTCTAAATCAGCTCCTCATTCAAGGTCTTGGTCAGCTCGAAAATATTTTTAATGATGGTAAACAGCGTGATGCGGTCATCATTCAAGGCGACACAACGACAGTTTTAGCTGCTGGTCTTGTCGCATTTTCTATGAAAATTCCAGTCGCTCATGTTGAAGCTGGTCTGCGATCATTTGATTTAGATCATCCATTTCCTGAGGAAGGCAATCGTCAACTTGTGTCCCGTGTTACGAAATGGCATTTTGCTCCGACAGAACAATCTAAGCTCAATTTGCTGCAAGAACATATTGCTGAAGAAAGTATCACTGTTACAGGAAATACTGTTGTGGATGCAGTGTATTTAGGTCGAGAGATTATCCATAAACAAGGGAGCGAAAGTAATCATCTTGAACAGCATGGTTTAAACTTCCCAAAAGAGGCTCGAGTTGTATTAATTACAGCACATCGTCGTGAGAATTTTGGTGAAGGTATTCAAAATATTTGTGCTGCTGTTGAATATCTAGCACGACAATTTAAAGATGTACATTTTGTATGGCCTGTTCATTTGAATCCAGCAGTGCATGATATCGTGCATGCAAAATTTAGTGATCATGCTCAGGTTCATCTGGTTAAACCACTTGATTATCCAAGTTTGTTGGCAGTAATTGATCGTGCTGAATTCATATTGACGGATTCTGGTGGTCTGCAAGAGGAGAGCCCATCATTCCATAAACCAGTTCTTATTCTAAGAGAAACAACGGAGCGTCCTGAGGTTGTTCAGGTTGGTGCTGGTATTTTGGTAGGAACTGATCAAGAGAAGATTGTGAATGAAGCAGAAAAGCTACTTTCTGATCGTGAGCACTATAATCTGATGGCAAATGCACCAAATCCTTTTGGTGATGGTAAGGCATCATTAAGAATTTTGGATCAAATTGCTTTGGGATAAATCAGGTGCTGATTAATCAACCATAACGCAATTTATACCATAGCGTAACAGCATAAACAGTCCAGCGGTTCATGTAATGTGGGCCGTCAAAAATATAAACTTTTTGACCTTCATAAGCTTTTAATTGTTCAGCGATTTCCCAAGGATATGCTGAACGAAATTGTCCATTTTTCTTTGGCCTAAATGCTTCTAATACAATAATGATATGTTCTTTACCAAACTCAAGTTGAAGCTGTTCCAAAGTCTTTCTTGCTTGTTCAGGAGTACGAGTTCCTACACCGACGCCATCCTGAAAGAACACACCAGTATGCTCAGGTAACCAACTTCTTAACCAAGAATCTAAGTGATGTGGTGTTTGCTCAGCGCTATAAATACTGATCCAGACTGGCTTGGCTAGAATATTAATCGCTTTAGCTAGATCGTCTACACAAATCCATGTTGGATCTGCTTCTACGGGGAAGTAATATCCTTTAAGCGGGTATGATTGAGTTTGCTCAATAATTTTTTTTGAGTGTGTTGCCAGATTTACAACATTTGCTCGTGCTGTTTTTTCGTCATATTCACCAGCAAGACCTAAAATAATATTTTCTGCCCACGGTTTTTGATTCAGTTTTTTTAGGCTGATATTTTTTTCCCATTTGGGAATATCCATATCGAGATCAAACCAAGATTTTGATTCAACAATCGACCACTGTGGAACAAAAGTATTTACCCCTAATAAGTCCCAATTTCCCTTGGGGGCAGTTGTAGCTAGGTCTGGTTGCCAAAACATACCTTCAATTTGAGGAGGTTGTATGTCAGGGCTACTGTGCATACAACCTGAGGCAATTAGCGCTGAGAGAATAAGGCCAATTATAATTGATTTTTTTTTAGTCGGCCTTGTTATTATCATTGCGTCGTTTTCGCCAATACCAGAATAGAATCACCAGTATAATGATCGTAGAGATAGTAACAATCAAGATGAAAAATGAAGATTGTTGTACTAAAGGCGCTTTTTGATTACCAACGATAATTTTTTGCAAAATAAAAACTTGGCCATTTTCGGCAACTAAAATCTTGCTGGCATTATTTGGAATGTCATGCTGAATTTTATCCCAAAGTCGTGTGAAGTTCTGTGCTCCCTCTAACGAGTCTGTAATAACGTCAAAACGTTGATCATGTGAACTCACCAAAAAACCACGTGCAGTTGCTGGTGCATATATCACGTCAGGGTGCATTAAAACTTGTTGTCGATAAATATTAGGATTGACTTGAACGTTTAAGACTTCTAGTTTGGCATTGTCAAACTTCACTAGGTTTAATGGTACAGGATCATTGGTCATCAACATTTTCTTAGCTGTCTGACTAATTGCGATCGCCATTTCTAAACTACCAGGATGGCTACCTATTGCGATGGTTGGGTGAGTTGCAAAGCTTACTGAGAGCGATCCAACACCGTTTTTCATTTTATGTGGTAGTTTTACGGTTGATTTTTGGGTATCAATCCATAATGAACCTTTTGCCGTCGGTAAACATTGTGAGTTTACAATCACTGAGTTTTCCAACTTCATGCTAAACGTTGTGTCATTAGAAATATTTTTAGCAAAGTAGTTGAATTGGCGATTGACTGGATCAGAAGCCAAGTCAGCAGTTTTTAAACTGCCTGCTAATCCACCATCAATCCATGTGGTGATATTTGAGCCTTCGAGTAAACCACTTTGTACGCGAAGTGCAATTTGACCTTGCAAGATATCGGTCGGTTGCCAAACAGCAGGGAAGTTTAAAAATAGATTTTTCTCAGCTTGGTTTAATCTAAAATCACTAATCCCCAGATCGGCAAGCGTTTTAATTTCTTTCAACTGTGCCCAGTTAGGTGCAGCAATTTTATTTGGAAGATATGTTGCCGAAGTATCTAACTGATCTAAATAATTAGTATTGAGTAAGCCATTTATTGCCGATTTTAGTTTCTCAGGTTGGTCATATTGAATTTCTAAAGTAGGAATATCATCCTTAAGAATAATTTGAGCGAATGTGCCATTTGGTAAAGGTGTCGCTGACTTTTTCAGTTCAATAAAGAAATTAGCAGGTTGTTCAGGAGGTGAACTTTGTTCAAACCATTTGATTTGAGTGACTGGCGTCCATGCACTCACTAAGCGACCAAGCATCGAAGCTTCAGTTAAATTGGCTGGGTTATATTTTAAAACACCAATAAAAGGTGTTGGACGCACAATTTGTGGATTGAAAAGGGCATCAGGTAGGTCTTTTAGTTTATAAACTGGGCGATGACGTAAATAATCTATTTTTGAGTTGGTTAGGTAGGTAACTTGATCCACATCCTCACTACAGAATGTCGTGCGATTCGCTGCGGGTGATGTTGATGGCGAATATTGTTGCAGAATAAAATCAAGGCGATGGAAACCACTTTTACTCGCAGGAATATTAAAACTCAGTTCACCCGTGCCGTTGAGCATAGTGTTATAGATGAGTTTGTCATCATATTTCACCAGTAGAGATGTGTAGTGTTCAGTTGCATATTCACTGCTAAAACGAATACTTTGCCATTCTGAACCTTTTCCGATATAGAAATAGTGAGGCTCAATGGTGTATTTATTTGAGGTATCAATATTGTCAAAAGTCCAAGTATTCCATGTCTCTGCATTAGATAAAACCGGCAAAGAGAGCGCTGCACTGGTTAAAAGAACTTTCAATACTTGATGATGTAATGGATTTTTTTTCATTTATTTTCTCTCTTTGCTACGTTCAGTTTTGTACCACTGTAATGAGTTTCCCTGTATTTTATTTTTCAACATATCGTATGCTGCTTTGAAAACGATGAATAAGAAAATTTGAGAATAGGTTACGTAGGATAAAACTGAGAAGAAATACAGTTGTGGTTTTGCTCTTTCTAATGAAAGCGTGAACCACATTTGGGCAACATATAAGCAAAATGATAAGCCCCAAAGTAAGGTGAATGGACCCGCAAGTGTGATCCCTGCAATACCGAGTAAGCCTAAGCTTAAGGTGATATGACTCCATATTAGTGCTGGCACAAACAGTACATAGCACATGATGTTATTAAAGATCTCGATCCCAATAGGAAAAGGTTTTCTTAATGCAACGGGTAAATATTTACTGGTCACGTAAAAGTTACCTTGAGTCCAACGAGAACGTTGTTTAATAAATACGCTGAGTGAAGGAGGGTCTTGTTGCCAACCTACGGCATAAGGCACCCATTTGATTCTTCGCTGACCCAAGAAAATCCTAAAGCTCATTTCTGTATCATCTACCAGCGATTTTTCATCGAAACCACCTAAGGTTTCTAAAGCATCACGCCAGATCACATAGTTGGTTCCCATCAATGTTGAGAGCTCAAAACGTTGCCAGCGTCCACCTTGGAAAATCCACTGAAAGAAAATAAATTCAATCGCAATAAAGCGAGTCAAAATACTATCTCGCCAGTTCCGTGTTCGAATTTTACCGTTTACTGCAACCAGCTTTTTATCGGCAAGTAAGGTCTGAGCAAGTAAACGAACGCAATCAGGTTCAGGGGTGCTGTCAGCGTCATAAACAACAATTAATTCACCTTTGGCATGAGGTAAACCATTATTTAAGGTACGAGATTTGCCTTTACCTCCCATGCCTTTAGGTACATTGACGATTTTAATACAGGGATAAATTGCCGCCATGCGCTCCGCAATTTCCAAGGTGTTGTCTTTGGAACCATCATTGATCAGTAAGACTTCATAGGCATGAGCTGGATAATCTTGTTGTGCAATTGCATGTAAAGTATCTTCGATAACAACGCCTTCGTTATAGGCGGGAATCAAGACACTTAAAAATGGCCATTGCTCGGGTACAGGCATATTTTCGAGTTCGCGTGCGGCATTTTTTGAGTATTTCCAAGCTTGATAACTGAGCCATGCCCAAAAGGCTTGGGGAATCCAAATACCTAAAAAACCAAATAAGAAAAGAACATCAATTGCGGGCATTTATTCTTCTCCTACGAATGATTGACATAATCAGGATCAGCAATAAAGTGCATCCGAGTAATAAAGAAATCCATGAAATCGAGCTACCAAATGTACTTAATAAGCTTGGATAACGGGCAGAAAAGATATAATCGAGTGGAATTACCACGGTACTCATCACTATTAAAAAGTAACCCGATGGGCTGGTTTTTACTCCCTCAGGTGTACTTTGAAACTTGGTCTTGTGTATTTTCCAAGAAATTCCAAGCTGTGGATATTCAATATTATTTAGAGACATATTCTCAGGAGGATTGATAATCACTTGATAACCTGAACTTAATGTCGCATCTGTGGTCGCATTATAAAAATATTGTTGTTTACGTTGGATGGCACGAGCTGGAATATTTAAATCATCGTCTTGTGATTGGATGATATAACTCCCCGCAGGTTGTGAAATGATGTTTTCATCCCAGCCTGTTTGTACAAACGCAACCAATGGTCGTAAACCAATTGCAGTAGAAAAAGTCGCTTTAGATGCAAAGTATCTTGATTGCTTCATTTGATAGTAAGCAACAGGAATAGCACCTTCACTCACTGCTTTTTTAATTCTTATATAATCAATTAAACTAAAATATTCATTGGGTAAAATAACACCAGGCTTAATACCGTGTTCAACTAACTTTTGAAAACTTTCAGATTGTAATTGATCGGAAGTAAATATTGGCCACCATGTCGGAGGCTTTGAAAAAAAGTGCGGAATTGCCTGAGTAGATTGGATTTGCGTTAATGAGTCATCATAACGTCGCTCAATTTTACAGTGATAATATTCTTGATAAAAATCCTGTAAGGTTTGATCTGGGAAATTAGCGGTTGCCACTAATATTCCGCAAATGTTTACGATCACTGACATTTATGCATCTCCACTAATAGGAGCAACGCATTCATTGTGTTGTTCAATTTGAAGCTTAAGCACGCTTAGTTCTTGTAAGCGTTGTACAAATAGAGGGGGGGAGAGGTCATCATCTGATTTATTTTCATGAATGACAATGCTTCTAATTTCACTAAGCTCTTCACTAATGAAATGATAAATGACACTGTCTTGATCACTTGATAAAATCTCCATGATCTTATTCTGAGTTTCTTTCCAAATATCTTCACCTAACATTTCTCGGATAAGAACAGTGTTAGTGATATGTATGCTAAAAACTTTATAATGATCTTTTTGAGTGAGTTTCAATAACTTGCGTAATTCAACCTGAAAATGATTTAAAGCTGTTAACGGTAAAATATCATGTTGATAGTTGCGATCATAACTTTGAATATCACGATAAGTTTTAAGAGCGTTTTGAATATTATGACGTACTGCACTCATAAAAATTGGTGCCATTGGAATCACAAAAAGTAAGAGTAGCTGTCTTTCAATATAGGTTTGATTGGCTAAATCTAAGGCAAAATAAACAGCCATACTTACGAATGCAACTAAGCCTAAAATCAGTGCGAAACCGACATTTAAAAAAGCACCCGCGATTAATAAGAGCAATAGGAAAATCCAACTACCGCGATAAGTTGCAGGCAGCCACTCATATGCGATTATTCCCATAAAAACTTGAGAGGAGATAATCCATAAGACGAGGGCTGGAGCAGGATTTTTTTGCATAATAGTTTTAATTTTATTAAATTATTCTGTGATTAATTTAGCATTTTAGCCGTATGCATTCGATTGTTTTATGTTATTTATTTTTTAAAATAATTGTATAAAACAGTAACATAAATTTTTTATCTATTAAATTTATGATATGCGAGGCAACTTATAAGTAAGTCTTAAATACTTCAATCGCTTTTGCTCTTGATGTCTTTAGATCAACCATAGGGCGTGGATAATCTAAGTGTTTTATTGCATTTTTTGCATAAGGCTCATGGATGGTTTTAGCATCTAAGTGGGCAAGTTCAGGTACCCAATGTCGAATATAATCACCATTTTCATCAAATTTTTGTGATTGGCTGATTGGATTAAAAATACGAAAATAAGGAGCAGCATCTGTTCCTGTTGAGGCACACCATTGCCAGCCACCATTATTGGCTGCCAAGTCTCCATCAATCAACTGTTGCATAAACCATTGTTCACCTTTGCGCCAGTCAATGAGTAGATTTTTGCTGAGGAACATGGCACAGATCATGCGAACACGATTGTGCATCCAGCCAGTCGCTAAGAGTTGACGCATACCCGCATCAACAATTGGAATCCCTGTTCGCCCTTGTTGCCATCGTTCCAGTCCACTCGGATCATCATTCCATGTGATTTTTTGAGTAGATGCTTTAAATGGCTGATGCTTAGAAACTTGCGGGAAGTCAAATAAGATATGTTGATAAAATTCACGCCACAACAACTCATCTAACCATGTCTGTTGACCTTCAGACTCAATTAAAAAATCACCATGTTGTTGTCTCAACAACGCTTGAATGCATTGTCGAATCGAAATAATACCGATATTTAAGTAAGCGGATAATTGGCTCGTTCCAGATTGAGCTGGAAAGTCTCTTGCCGTTTTATAATCTGTGACATGATCTTTGATAAATTGATCTAACAACGATAAAGCATAAGATTCTCCAACAGGCCATTCTGTTAAATGGCGATCCTTGATTTGGGGCAAGTAAACTGAACGTAATGTTTCGATATCCGATGTTGAGGATTGAGCAATATCAATTTGTATTTTTTTCTGAGAAGAGGGTGATGGGTAGCATTGCGGTAAACCATGTTCTAGACGTTGATAGCAGGTTTTCTTAAATGCGCCAAAAACTTGATAAGGGGTATCTGATTGATTACGGATCGAAGCAATAGGGAATAGAGTACGATCATGAAAAAGATGAAATTCTTTATTTTGCGAATTGAATAGGGTCTGTACGTCCTTATCTCGTTTTAACTCGTTGACTCCGAGTTCGATATTGGCAAAGATGTTTTCAATCTGAATCTCTTGCAGAAGTGCGTTGAAGTAATCAGGAATGTCTTTCCAAAGATCAATGTTTTTTATAATCAGCGGAATATTGAGTGCGTTTAGTTGTTGTTCCAATGTTTGTAATTGGCGTAAATAAAAATCTATTTTAATCGCTGCATCATCATGTCGTTGCCATTGTGCAGGTGACAAAATACAGATTGCAATGCAAGGACCAGCTTGAGTTGCATGCCATAGCGCAGCATGATCATGGATTCTTAAATCTTGGCGAAACCAAATTAACTGATAAGCATTTGACATAGAATGACTGTATTAAAATTCAATTTAAAAGATTAATTATTATTTTATCTAAGTCTATGTGAAGAAAAAGCAAAGCCGAAGCTTTGCTTTTTTAAAATCTAATTCAAAAAATGAATTAGTGGTGGTGACCACCTACACCGTGTACGTGACCGTGATCTAATTCTTCTTGAGAAGCATCACGGATTTCTACGATTTCAACTTCGAAAGTAAGGTCTTGGCCAGCAAGCGGGAAGTTTGCATCAACGATAACGTTTTCGCCTTCGATCGCTTTAACCGTAACGATTTGAACGCCGTCATCAGTTTGAGCTTGGAATTGCATACCAGGTTGGATGTTGTCTACACCTTGGAACATTTGAGCTGGAACTTCTTGAACTAGGTCAGGATTGTATTCGCCGTAACCTTCAGCAGCTGGAACGTTTACAGTGAATTTCTCACCAACAGTTTTACCTGTAAGTGCATTTTCTAAACCAGGAATGATGTTGCCCGCGCCGTGCAAATATGCAAGTGGTTCACCTTGAGATTGATCAAGTGTTTCACCCTCAGCGTTTGTTAAAGTGTAGTGGAATGAAACCACGTGGTTATTTGCAATAGCAGTCATGTTATTTGATCCATTCAATCAATTTAGGTGTACATCATAAAGTGAAAAATAGGTTCTTTTCCACTTTTTGACACTATTCAACTATAAATGGGAACGAAATTTGAGATTTCAACTCAATACAGTTTAATTTTTGGGCGTACACGACGCGTCAGAAAATCTTTCATGGTTAACATACCTGCTTGGGTATAACCATGAATATTCGCTTGATGCAGTCGGTAGAGGGAGACGTACATGGTTTTTGCAATAAAGCCTTGAACGCTGACATCGCCGAGCAATTCTCCTACAGCTTGATTACGGCTCAATGAAACCAATGAACCTTTATCATTAAAGCTAAACATAGGTTGTGGTGTGCCTGCTATACGAGCCGCCATTGCATCGACTAGAAACGTTGCTTGCTGACTGGCTACTTGAGCACGAGGACCCAGTGGTGGTTGACGTGCATCTAACTGGCAATTCGCGCAGTCACCAAAAGCAAAGACATTTTGATCGGAGTAGGTTTGTAGCGTCGCGTAAACCATCAAACGATTAATCTTATCTCGTTTGAAATCCTCGAAACTTTCTAAAACCTTAGGTGCTTTTACTCCTGCTGCCCAGACTGTGATATCTGAATGGATGACTTCACCATGACTAAAATAGACATTTGATTCATCCACTTTTTGGACTTTATGTTGAGTCAAAATTTCAATGCCCATTTTTTTAAGCTGTTTTGCACTATGCGCAGCAGTCTTTTCATTTAATGCTGGCAAAATACGGTCAGATGCTTCGATCAGCGTAATTTTGACTTGTTTAGGGTCAATTTTCTTCAAGCCATAACGGTAGAAGTTCTTGGTGGTTTCAATTAACTCAGCAGCAAGTTCAACGCCTGTTGCACCCGCACCGACAATTCCAATATTCAAAGCGCGTACATCTGCTTGATTTTGCGCCTCGATATAAAGATGGAATAAATCTTGTTGGAAAATATCAGCTTGTTGACGGCTATCTAGGAAATGACAATGTTCACGAACACCTTCTGTTCCAAAATCATTAGATACCGAGCCGACAGCAAGCACTAAGGTATCGTATGTGAGGTTTTGAATTTGAGGCGTGTGTTCTTTGGAAAGCTGTGGGGGAGAAATCACAATTTGCTTTTGGTCTTTATTGACCTTAATGAGTGTGCCGAGTACAAATTCGAAATGATGCTTTTCAGCGTGGGCAAAATAATTGGTTTGTTCTTCGTGAGGATTGAGAGAGCCAGCGGCTATTTCGTGTAGGAGAGGTTTCCATATGTGTGTGAGGTTTTGATCGACTAGGGTAATTTTAGCTTTCTTTCGTCTACCAAAACGTTCACCTAGTTGTGTTGCAAGCTCTAAACCACCTGCGCCACCGCCCACAATCACGATATGATGTAAGGTTTTGCTCATGATTAACCTAATTATTTTTGTGAAAGGATGGTTGGATTATGCCATCCTTTTTTCACGATTGTATGGTCAATCTTGATAAAAATAGTAGACTTTTTATCCTTGATTTAGAGGGTAAAGTTTGGCAACCTTAGAATCATTGGTTGAAAAAAATGAGAATAAATTAGAGAACCAAATCATAATTTTCTGGAAAATATTAGCCTCTTCAATATGCACATCATTCTCAATCTGAAAGCTGCGAATTAACTGATTATTTTGATAAATTGACACAGTTGCCAAGTTCATCACTTGCATCAATGGTGCAGTTAAATGCTGTTCATTCAACTCAATATTGATATGCGTATTTGTTGTTTGTAATGGCTCAACCGATGTTACTTGCTGGTTAGCATCCACTAAATGAATACGTTGTGTCGTTAAGTCAAAGCTATTTAAGTCGATGGGTGCCGTTGGAGCGTATAAAGAGGTAGTTACAATCGTCGGTTGTTGAGTTTCAACCTTAAACATTTTTAACGTTGATTTAATTACGGGCAACTCAGCAATCAATCTTTGTTGTGGAATAACTTCTTCGTCACGCGTATAGGTATAAGCTAGGTTCATAAGCTTATGCGCCACTTCCGCACGCTTTTCCGCACTTGGCGTACCTAGAACCACAACAATCAGGCGGCGTTTTTCAACATGAGGATTAAGGGTTGGGCGTTCAGCAGTGAGTGCCAAATTATAACCCGCTGCTTTGGTATAACCTGTCTTTAAACCATCTGCTGTTGGATCCATTTTTAATGCAAGGTTAGTTGCATGATGGAAATGTTGGTTATAGCTAAAGCTTGGCATTTTTGAATAGTATAAATATTCTGGTGTTTGTTTCACGATTGCTTTTGCAAGCATGCTCAGATCAGCTGCAGTAGAGTAGTGATCCGTCATCGTAATCCCAGCTGGATTACTAAAGTGAGTATCTTTCATACCAAGTGCTTGAGCTTCTTGGTTCATTCGGGCAACAAACTGTGGAACACTACCCGAAATCTTTTCCGCAAGTGTAACTGCTGCATCATTAGCAGACATCACGATCAGACCTGCTAAAAGCTGATCAACAGAAATTTGTTCGCCCGCTTTTAAATACATCTGAGACTCATCCCACATGATGGTATTCACCACAGGCGTTGCCGTAATAACGTCTTCTTTACGTAATTTTCCAGCTTCAATCTCTTTTAACGCGATATAAGCAACCATCATTTTTGTCAGTGAAGCAGGGGCACGTTGTACATGACTATTGTGCTCAGAAATAATCTGTCCCGACTGAGCATCGATGATAGACCAAGCCTGTGCTTCAACTGATTCTGGTGCGATATTAAGTAAATTTGCATGCGCGAAGTTGACACATAGCAAGCTAAACAACGTAAAGAGAGAGAGGATGAATTTCACGTAAACACCTTGTGTTGCCGATCCAGGAGCAAGAAATGCGAAAGAAGCATCCTATGACTTTTTGGCTATGGAAGCTAGCGACTTTTGCTGACAATTACGACATCTACGCATGACTTTGTAAAAAAATGCTAAGCTGTGAGAAATTGTTCTTATTTTTACGATCTAAAGCTATGTTGCACTACCAAATTGAGTTCGACGATTATCGCCAACATCTTGTTCATGTCACCCTTCGTTTTCTAGCAAATCCTAACCAAGAACTTTGGTTGCCAACGTGGATACCGGGTAGTTATTTGGTTCGAGAGTTTTCAAAGCATATCGAATCAGTGAAGGCTTCTGATGAAGCAGGGCGCATACTGAGCATTAAAAAGACAGAAAAGAATCGCTGGCGTTTATTCAATACGGATCATGAGCTGATTACAGTTGAATATGATGTCTATGCATATGATCTATCTGTTCGTGGTGCTTATGTTGATCAAACTCGCTTATATATCAACCCAGCATGTGTTTGCTTAGGTTTACAAGATCAAGAACAAGCGCCTTGTGAAGTTGAGGTCTTCCTACCTGATGAGCTAAAGCATTTTCAGATTGCAACAGGTCTAACTTCAAAGAGCCTCGTCAAAGGTCGTTTCACATTGAAAGCTGAAAATTATGATCAGTTGATTGATAGTCCATTTGAACTTGCTGATCAAAGTCGTTTTAGTTTCGAAGCCAATGGTATTCCACATGAGTTTGTGATTTCTGGTAAACACAGTACCGATTTAGATCGTTTAAAAGCAGACATCAAGAAAATCTGTGAAACGGAAATTAACCTGTTTGGTTCTGCGCCATTTAAAGACTATACCTTTATGACTATGGCGACTGGTAATAGTTATGGTGGATTAGAACACTGTAATAGTACGAGTTTAATTACGCCACGCGATGACCTTCCAAAAGCAGGCGAAGCTGAAGAACCATCCAAGGATTATCAACGTTTCTTAGGCTTATGTAGTCATGAGTATTTCCATTCATGGTTAGTTAAATTTATTCGTCCTGAAAATTTTGCCAATTATGATTTGCACAAAGAAGGCTACACCAGCTTACTTTGGATTTTTGAAGGTTTCACCTCTTACTATGATGATTTAATTTTATTGCGTAGCGGTGTGATTTCTCAGAAGTCATATTTAGATTTACTCAAAGCACAAATTGATCGTTATTTGCAAAATCCTGGTCGCTTTATTCAGTCAGTTTCTGAGTCGAGTTTTGATGCGTGGATTAAATTCTATCGCCAAGATGAGAACTCAAATAATGCGGGAACGAGTTATTACAACAAAGGTAGCTTAGTCGCACTGTGTTTAGATTTAGGATTGCGTTTGCGTGGTTCGAATCTTGACTCTCTCATGCGTCGTTTATATGAAAATACTCAAAATGGGATGCAAGTAAATGATCGTACCATTGTTGAGCTATGCAATGAGTTGACGGGGGATAATTGGATTGAACAAATCAATCACCTCATCAATACTACAGATGAATTACCACTCGATCAGTTGTTTCCTGAGTTTGGTTTAAGTTACAGCATTAAAAATGACAAGGCTTTGCCATTTGGTTTAAAAGTGGCAGATAAGGCGGAAGGTGTTGTGATTCAACAAGTGCGTCGCGAGAGGGCCG
>NZ_DJLC01000047.1:0-13835 GCF_002434875.1 Acinetobacter sp. UBA6526
AGATCAAGATCGTGAGTATATTCAATGTTCTACTCATGGTGCATTGTTCTCTGTTGAAACAGGTGAATGTATCTCAGGGCCTTGTTTGGGTGACTTCCTTGAAAAGGTAAATTTGGAAGTCCACTCTGATGGTGGTATTTATATTGACTAATACCTGAATTATGAATTCTGCTATGACTGAGTTTTTTCTAAATTACTACCTTATGCCATTTCACATGAGCGTAGTTGCTTTGATTTTTCTCAGCATTGCAGAAACCATCGGGATATTCATAGGTTTACGTCCAAGTCATTTAGTCAAAAAGCTTACACCTGAATGGCTGCTGAACTCTCCTTTACTAGACGTAAAGTTTTCAAAATATTTAATTTTTGTTTTCTTACTCATCAATTTTAGTTTTGCTGGATATTTTTTAGAGCTATCTTTCTTCGCATTACAGCACTACTTCATTTCACCTTATTATCTTTTTATTCCAGCATTAATCATTGATATCTTCTTCACCGTATTTATGATCCATTGTCTCGATCAGGTCATTAAGCCAAAGGTAACGCATACACACACTAGCTTAGTAGGTCGTTTAGCCACAATCTCTACAGGCAATGCTCGTCCTGGTTTTTCAGCACAGGCGCGTGTAAGAGATGAGTTTGGTCAACTTTATTATGTACAAGTTGAACCAGAGTTCGGTGAATTAGAGCTACAGTCACAAGTCTTATTGATTAGTCAAAAATCTAACTCTCATTATTTAGCAAAAAAAATTTCACTCTCAAATAAGCTTTTTACAGCAGATTAATTAGATAAAATTGGACATTAATAAAGCTCGACAAAGCCACAACAAGAAAAATTACAAAATGTTACAAATTTAACAATATTTTTATTCATTGTTTTCCACAATCCCCTACTTGCTTTCTTTTCAGAAGTTTGAAGCAATTCTTGATAGAGAAATGCATCACATTTTCAACAATAAACTCTACTAATACACTTGGTTTTATAGTGTTTTCATTACACTTATTACCTCTTTATGTAACTAAAGATCTAAGCCCATGTAAATATTAATTATTTTATATTCATACTATTTTACTAGGTTTTAATTATATTTAAATAATAATAAATCATATCTTTTTAATCAGGTTTAAATTTATAAATACAATTGTTTTAATCGGGTTTAAAATCCAAACCCTATTGTTTTAGTAGGTTAATTAAAATTATTTTTACAAAATCATTAAAACCAACACAAGTTATTGTTATTTATAAACTTAACACATATGAATTATTTTAAATATCCTAAAGGTTTATTTTTAATGAATTTTATTTAATAATGTTTTACATCTTTTTAAAATATGAGGCTAGGTTCCAATGAACACGAGTTCTCAAGATCCAAATCGGCGCTTAATCCGTGAAATAGCAATAATTCTTATTATTAAAGTTGCGATCCTTATGGTGATTAAGAACGTCTGGTTTGATGCCCCAACGATTCCAAAAGATTTTAACAATGAAGTTGCCGAGCGTATTGCTGGTGACATGTCCAACAATCAGGAGACACGTTGATGATTTCTGAAAGCGTGGTCGATCTTTCGCGGTTCCAATTTGCAATGACCGCAATGTATCACTTTCTTTTCGTCCCTCTAACATTAGGTCTAGCTTTCATTCTTGCCATTATGGAAACCACATATGTGATTTCAGGCAAAGAAATCTATAAAGACATGACTAAGTTCTGGGGGAAACTCTTTGGGATTAACTTTGCTCTAGGTGTAACCACTGGTTTAACCATGGAATTCCAGTTCGGTACTAACTGGGCATATTATTCTCACTATGTCGGCGACATCTTCGGTGCACCACTTGCTATCGAAGGCCTTATGGCATTCTTCCTAGAATCAACATTTATTGGTTTATTCTTCTTTGGTTGGGATCGCCTATCTAAAGTTCAACATTTAGGTGTAACTTGGCTCGTCGCAATTGGCTCGAACATGTCTGCTTTGTGGATTTTGATCGCCAATGGTTGGATGCAAAACCCTGTCGGTGCAGCATTCAACTTTGAAACCATGCGTATGGAGCTAGTAGACTTTGGTGCGTTGATCTTTAACCCAGTTGCTCAAGTAAAATTCGTACACACGGTTTCAGCAGGTTATGTCACTGGTGCGATTTTCGTACTCGCGATTTCTAGCTACTACTTATTGAAAAAACGCGACTTACCTTTTGCTCGTCGCTCATTCGCAATTGCCGCGATTTTCGGTTTGGCATCTACTCTTTCCGTAATCTTACTGGGCGATGAATCTGGTTATGAATTAGGTGACGTTCAGAAAACTAAACTTGCTGCGATTGAAGCAGAATGGCATACAGAACCAGCCCCTGCTGCATTCACTCTATTTGGTGTTCCGAATCAAGCAGAAATGCGAACTGACTACGCAATTAAGATTCCTTATGTTATGGGTATTATTGCGACACGCTCTACTGACAAACAAGTAACAGGTCTAAAAGACCTTATGAAAGAACATGAAGTGCGTATTCGCAACGGTATGGTGGCTTATAGCGAGTTAGAAAAGCTTCGTGCTGGCGACCGCTCTCCTGATTTACTTGCTTCATTTGAACAGAACCAAAAAGACTTAGGTTATGGTCTGTTATTGAAAAAATATACCCCGAATGTTGTTGATGCGACTGAAGAACATATCCAAGCTGCAACTAAAGATACTATTCCAAACGTTGCCGCATTATTCTTCTCTTTCCGCGCGATGGTTGCTTCAGGTTTCTTAATGCTATTACTGTTTGTTCTCGCTACATGGTCTGTCGCTAAACGTAATGCAGAAAACAAACCTTGGTTATTAAAGTTCGCTTTATTTGCTTTACCACTTCCATGGATTGCTGCACAAACAGGTTGGTACGTTGCTGAAGGTGGTCGTCAACCTTGGTCAATTGGTGAAATTTTACCAACACACTTGTCCGCTTCAAGTGTAAGTACAGGTGATGTGTGGGGTTCAATTATTGCACTCGCTGCGTTCTATACCGTACTTCTCATTATCGAAATGTACTTAATGATCAAGTTCGCGCGTTTAGGACCAAGTTCATTGCATACTGGTAAATACCACTTTGAGAAATTAGAAGCTAAAGCTGGGGAGGCTCAGTCATGATCGAATATGAACTCCTAAAAATTATTTGGTGGGTTTTAGTAGGTGTACTACTGATTGGCTTCGCGCTCACTGATGGTTTCGATATGGGCTCTATGGCACTCATGCCATTTGTCGGTAAAACTGACTCAGAACGTCGTGCTGCAATCAATACGATTGCACCACACTGGGATGGTAACCAAGTTTGGTTCATTACTGCGGGTGGTGCTTTATTTGCCGCATGGCCAATGGTTTATGCCGTTGCCTTTTCTGGAATGTACTGGGCGCTGCTCTTAGTCTTGTTTGCCCTATTCTTACGGCCCGTCGGTTTCGACTACCGTTCCAAGTTAGAAAATACACAATGGCGTAATTCTTGGGACTGGGGGCTTTGCGTTGGTGGTGCTGTACCTGCATTAGTATTCGGCGTTGCTTTCGGTAATTTATTCTTAGGCGTGCCATTTACTTTAGATGAAACACTACGTTCACAATATACAGGTAGCTTCTTTGCCCTACTAAATCCATTTGCATTGATTTGCGGTATTGTGAGCTTATCGATGCTATGTGCTCATGGTGGCGCTTGGTTAATGCTCCGTACAGATGGTGATTTACATAATCGTTCTGCTAAAGCGACACAGATTATGGCAATTGTATTCCTCGTATGTTTCTTAGCTGCAGGTGCTTGGTTATTCTTCGGCAATATCGATGGTTATAGCTATGCGACTGCTGTAAATACCAATGCAGCGTTAAACCCACTTGCTAAAGATGTTGTGACAAATGCAAATCATGGTTGGATGCATAACTATTCAGCTTATCCTATTACGATGGCTGCCCCAATCGTTGCTATCTTGGGTGCATTATTAGTGATTATCAGTGCGGCTAAACACAAAGCTGCTATGAGCTTCACAGGTACGAGTTTAATGGTGGTTGGTGCAATCTTAACTGCAGGTTTTGCATTGTTCCCATTCCTATTGCCATCAAGCATTGATCCTACATCAAGCTTGACTATGTGGGATGCTGTTTCAAGTCACAAAACACTTGGTGTTATGACTGTTGCTGCATGTATTTTTGTTCCTCTCATTTTGATCTATACCTCTTGGTCTTATTACAAAATGTGGGGTGTTATTACAAACAAACATATTCAAGAAAATTCACATAGTTTGTACTAATGAGGAGATGTGAAATGTGGTATTTTGCATGGATTCTAGGCATTTTGATGGCATGTTTTGCTGGTGTACTTAGTGCACTCTATATCGAACATCATCAAAATTTAGATGAGGAATAGTAAAATGGTTGAAGCAATGACAACACCGAAGAATAGTAAAGCTCAAGTGCTTGCAATGACCGTTTCGTTTTTGTTGGCATTGCCACTTGCTGCTATTTTATTGGTACATCCTTCGTTAATGCTCGATGCTAATGGACACTATAATCACAGCCTGTTAATGATTGTGATGATCGGTATCTCTGGTGGTTTCATTCACGGCGTTGGATTTATACCAAGATTCTGGTTATGGAAATGGTTATTTAGCCCTTATGTTGCATGGCCTTTAATGATTTTAGGTTACTACATTTGGTTGGGTAATTAATTTTCAAATCCAAACAAAAGAGGAAGCAAATTGCTTCCTCTTTTTTATTTTAGTATTTAAAGGTGATAGAACCCATATAAGTTCTTGGATCACCATAGGTATTTGCCCAAGTATTGGTGCGATACTTTTTGTCCGTTAAATTATCAACATTGAACCCTAAAGCTACGTTCTCGTTTAAATTATATCGAGCCATTAGATCAACCAAAGCAAATGATTTCTGACGATAAGCCTCATAATTCAAACCTGTCTTCGATTTATCATAGAATTCACTTTGCCAGTTCACACCACCACCTACAGTCAACTTATTGTCTAAGATTGGAAGATTGTATGTAGTAAACAGCTTAAACTGTTGCTTTGGAATATCAGTGTTGATTCTTTCGCCTTTATTTTTAGTTTCAGCTAGCGTATACCCCGCTTGAATGCTCCAGTTTGGCAAAATTTGGCCAGCAATTTCGATTTCATAACCTTTTGTTGTCGCACCCTTAATACCTCTGTAATAAGTATCACCTACTTTTGCCCAGTTATTTTTAACAGCATTATCTTCAGCAACATATTTTCCTGCTGATTCAGCGACATTATCCATTTTGGCTTGGAAATAAGCTGCACTAATATTTAAGCGATTGTCATAAAAAGATGATTTTAGACCCGCCTCATAATTATCTCCTTCTTGTGGATCTAAGAAGTTATATGAGTAGTCTCGGTTATCCTGAGGTAGAAATATATTTGTATAACTTGCATAAGCAGTCAGATTTGGCGTTAAATCAAAGGTTATGCCTGCATATGGAGTAACCTTATTAGATTCATCAATTTTTGAATCCTGAACAGTGTTACGAACAGAATTGGTTGAATGTGTTTTTAAATCATAATTTGAAAGACGTGTACCCAAGATTACATGTAATGGATCAAATGGATTTAATCGTGTAGCAAAATAAAAACCTGATTGCTCATAATCTTTATTGCTTACGCCTACGACTGTGCGTGCAGTTGCAGGTAATGCAACATTTCCATTCCATTGATTCAAATCTATCACTTTTTGTGCATTATATCCTTGGTAAGCATCATTATAACTTTTTATCTTTTGATAACTCGCACCCATCATGAGCTCATGCTCACGACCGAAAAGTCGATATGGACCATCTATAGAAATATCTAAGCTATGTTCTTCAGGTGCAAAGTCATTTTGTGATGCTGCTAAAGAAGCGGTCATATTGGTATAATCAGCTTGGGCAACACCAATCACACCATACAGCGACTCAATATCTTGTTTGGTGTAGTTATAATTTGCTTGTAGATTCCAACGATTTAAGAATTGATGCTTCAATTGCGTAAAGAAATTCAATGTATCTACTTGGCTATATGCCCATTTTGCACTCGCGTTAAATTCACGATCAAATGGCATAATTTTACCGTCTTGACCATACATATCTAGGCCATGTACACCTTGTCCATTTAATCTTGCACGACTGAGCATCGCACCAACAGCAATGGATGTATTCTCTGCTAAATCAGCATCTATGAGACCATATAGAGTCGCATCACGCTGATCACCCCAATCTCGCCATGAATCGCTCTGACCATAAGCTGCGATCAATCGCCCACGTACATCGCCAGATTCATTCAGCGCCCCTTGTACATCAAAACTTGATCGAATGGTTTGATTTGAACCACCTGCAATGGACAGAGTTGCTTTTGGTTCAACACTCGTAGCATGTTTTCTATTGAGTGAAACACTCGCACTTGGATAACCAGCGCCATTTGTTAATCCTGTTGCACCTTTAACAACCGTAATATTGTCATAAATAATTGGATTTAAATTGCTTAAAGATGAGCCATTTTTCCCACTGGTAGCTGGTGATGTCATAACACCATCAATTTGATAATTAAGAATTTGGTTACCGCGAGAATAATAAAACGTATATTCCCCGCCATTACCTACGGCACCTTGAGCCCCGAAACGTCGAACATATACTCCAGGCGTTTGATCCAATACTTCTTCGACTGTATTTAAATTTTGATCTTGGATTCGTTGTTCAGTGATCACACTTATCGTCTGTGGTGTTTCTTTTAGTGATAAATCTAATTTAGTTGCTGATTTTGATTTTGCTACCGTATATGAAGGTGATGCATGTTCAGCAGTTAAATGGATTGTTGGAAGTTCATTTGTATCAGGCTTATTATCTATTTGTTCAACTGCATTCGCTACATTAGCTGCACTTCCTATGAGAACCATAATAATTGATATATACAAATTGCTATGTTTCATGAATACCCCTTCAGTATAAGCAACATTTGTTTACATTCTACACAAATGATAACGATTATCAATATTAATAGCATTTAAAAATATAGAATTTACTACTTATGTCTGATTAGGGCTTTAACTTATAGTAATTTTAAATAATAATTATTATCATTATTTTTTACAAATTCATTGCTATGCTATTAAAAAATATAGGTATCATTATTTCCATTCTTTCCTGCTTGGGACTTTATCTCTCCCATAGCAATCAAAAAATTTTGCAAAAACCACTGTCGCGAACAACTCAGTTTTCTGCATTAGCAGGTATGATTTTTAGCTTAATTATTTTGGTTTACTCACTCCCGTTGTTGGTAGCCATATTAATTTGGCTGTCTGTGGCAACTCTAGTTTGGTCATTTACCCCATTTATTCCCCTCATCATGAGGTTGAACAAATGAATATAGTTAAACAAAAAATTCAGCCAGATTGGTGGTTAAAAACATTTGCAGGTGCTGTGCTAGGTTTCATTTTCTCATTAGCCGCTGGTTCTCTTATTCTGATTTTGTCAAAAGCTTATATTGATTCCGCACTAGCTCCACAATTAGGAATGTGGTCAATTCCATGGATCTGGCTGTTTGTATTCTTCCTTGCGTATTTCATTCCTAAAGGCTGGCAAAGCCTGTTTATTTTTAGCATTGCGAACGTGGTCGCTTACACGTTGTTATTTTGTTTAAGGGGCTAAAATGAAAATCCGCGCAGATATTATTAAAACAGGCAAAAATCTACATACTTGGGTCGGCATCACAGCTGGGATTCTTTTGTTCATTTGCTTCTTCGCTGGTGGATTGACGATGTTTCAACATCAACTCAGTCAATGGACGACACCACCTCAGCAAAAATTAGCTGCCATCGAGCCAAAGAATTACAACCTACTGATTGAACAAGTTCAAACCAAATACCCTGAAACATTAAAAGCATTTACCTTAAGTTTTAACTCACCTGAAGGCCATAATGCACCAATCCAATGGGAAGCAAAACATGATGAAGATGATCATCATGGAATCAATATTGCACAAACTAGAATGATGGCAACACTTGATTCACAAGGAAACCTGATTGCTAAAGAAGAAAATATTTCAAAATTAGGCTGGTTAATCGAACAATTGCATGAAACTGCTGGTATTCCCGGCATGATCGGACATCACACCGCAGGTGTCATGGTAATGGGTGTTGTTGCCGTTTTATATTTTCTCGCAATTATGTCTGGATTAATCGTACTCTTGCCAACACTGGTCAAAGATTATTTCGCAGTAAGAGAAGGTAAAAATAAAAAGCGCTTTTGGTTAGATACACACAATGTCGTGGGTATCACTAGCTTACCCTTTCATATCATAATTAGTGTCACAGTGGTTGTTTTTGCTTTCCATGATATTTTTTATGGTGCACTTACACAGCTTGTATCAAAGGACAAACCGCTATTTGAGCGACCGCCACTAGTCAAAATAGTTGAGCCAATTGCACCACTAGACATAAATAAGATTTATCTAAATATCCAAAAAGCAGCACCAGATTATCGCATTGATGGCATTCGATTTAATCAGCTTGATCATCCTCAAAGAGCCTCAGCATTTGTCTCTTTGTACCATCCTGATCGTATGCTACGGGGCGATAACTTTGATTATATGTCTTTTAACCCATATCAAAATGCACCTTATCCAACTAAAACATTATCCACTGAAGAAAATGCTGCTGCCTCCCTGATTCGTTCAATGTTTGCCTTACATTTTGGTAATTATGGTGGTGAGCCAATCCGTTGGATTTATCTAATTTTTGGTTTAGGTGGCGCTTATCTATTCTATTCAGGCAATATTTTGTGGATTGAAACACGGTTACGTAAGCAGAAGAATCCAAACCTACCTGTACCTAGCCAGCGCAAGGATGTGATGTTTATTGCAAACCTTACCATTGGCGCCTGTCTGGGATGTATGCTGGGTATTTTTGCCAGTATGCTTATAGGACGTTGGGGTTACATCATTCCAGTGCAATTACAAAGTCATAACTATGTGTTTATGTATAGCTACTACTCTGTCTTTATAGCTTGTATTTTATACAGTTTTATCATAGGTACAGCGAAGGTCCTACCAAGATTATTGTTATCAATTGCAATAATTTTGTTGTTACTTCCTACTACCTCATTGCTTGCTTATATCTTTCCTATTCAGAGCCTTTGGCATTCGACAGGCAATTTAATATGGATTGATGTGGTGGCAATTTTATTTGGACTAGTATTCCTACGTTTCTATCAACAAGCAAATCATCGAGCAAAAACAGCACCGATAGGTTCTATTTGGTCTACGCAAGTTTTGAAGAATGATTCGAAAATAGTTGAAAACTAATTTTTAGTTAACACCATGATCTATGTTGGAAGATCATGGTGTTTCTTATCATTAAATTGTTTTCTCATTTCAATAAGCTGAATTGGCACTAATGGCTGCCCTACTTCTGCCTCTATCGGATAAGCTTCTATACGATCTGTTCTGCAATATCCACGGCGCTCATAAAATGAAATCAATTCAACTCTCACATCTAATACATACATAATGAATTGAGACGCATCAGGATGATGATTAGGAACATAATTTTCTACAAATCCAAGCATTTCACGCCCAAAGCCTGAATTTTGAACCTTTGGATCAATGGCAAAAGTTCCTATTTCAACCGTATCTTGATTAAAAGTTAAACCAATACACCCCACCATCAAACCTTGTTCATTCTCACCAATTAACAACTGAAAATTCTCTTGTTCCAAATCTCTTTCTAATTGCTGAATAGTAATTCTATTTCCTTGAACAAAAGATTTCTCAGTAGTCCAACTTCGACTCAATTGATCTCTATAGGCTGAATTGATCAGTTTGGTTAATTGCTCAATGTCGTCTGTAAGCGCTTTTCTAATATTTAAAGGCATTTTTAGAATTTTAAACACAATAAAAAACCGATGATAACATCGGTTCTTGTATAACTTTAAAAGAATTAGTTCTTAAATAAACTAGTTCGTTTGACCTGCCAACCAAGCCATAAACTTTTGACGCTCAGCTTTAGAAGCCTTCTGCCATAAATCTACCAGTTGTTGATCTGTTGTTTTAGTAGTACCAGCTACTGCTGCTGTTGTCACGACAACAGGTGCCGCAGCTTGCGCATTAGCAGCATAAACTGGCGCTGGCTGGTTGACTGTGTTGTTCTTATTTTTTTGCGTCAAATCAAGCGTACGGCTTAAGAAATTGCCACCAGAGAACCAAGGTTGTGCTTCATTATTCGCACCTGTTTGCTGAACTACGAGTTTATTATTTTGATCGTATAACCCAACCGTTGGTTGATCAGCATATTTTTTGGCAGCATCAAAGCTTTTTGGAGCGCCAACTAATGCTAAACGGTATGATGAATTGTCTTGTAAATTTGGTGCTTGAATTGTAACGACACCTGATTTTACGATGTCATGCTCACCATTCAAATGCTCAAAATATTCACGATAGCGAACATTTACAGTTAGATTACCTGGATCTACTTGGTAGTTATTCTTCTTAGATGGAATCAATCCATTATTTACTTCTTGACCATTTACAGCAAGAATCACGATCTCTTCAGGTGCAGTGATTGTAACTGCTGAAAAAACTGAACTACTTAATAATAACCCGAAAGCAGCAACACCAACTCTTAAAGACATTAGACTCTTCTCGATATAAACATTTATGAAATCGTATGCACTATGCAATGCGATTGTGACTATTTTATGACAATAAACCAAACTGTCTATTCTATCAATTCGGCTTTTTTAAGATATATACATTATTTTTAATGATATACACCATCATTCTTTAGGCGAATATTTCTATTTAAAGACATAAAAAAAAGAGCACGTTAACGTGCTCTTTTTAGGTACATATAAAACTTAGTTAAAAGTTTTAAAGCGTGCAGCATCATCCATATAAGTTTTTTCACCAGCAGCGGCTTCAATAGAACCAAATACAAGCTGTGCACGTAATTTCCAGTTTGCTGGGATATCAAAAGTTTGTGCAACTTCTTCATCAATAATTGGATTGTAGTGTTGTAATGAAGCACCCACACCAATTTCAGATAAAGCTGTCCAAGTCGCAAACTGAGCGATTGCACTTGAATGTTCAGACCATACTGGGAAATTGTCAGCATAAAGAGCAAACTGTTCTTGCAAGCCTTTTACAACATCTTGATCTTCATAAAATAATGCTGTACCAAAGCCAGCTGCAAAGCTATCAATTTTTGCATTTGTACCTTCAAAAGCTTCAGCTGGTACGATTTTACGTAGAGTTTCGCGGACAATATTCCAGAATGTTGTATGAGACTCACCATATAACGTCACAACGCGTGAAGTTTGTGAGTTAAATGAAGACGGGCTTTGCTTAACAGCTTCACGAATCGTCTCTTCAATTGTAGTTTGATCAACTGAAAGATTTTTACCAATTGCATAGATAGTACGACGTGATTTAATGCTATTTAAGAAGTTACTCATGTTGTTATGCCTCTTGTACCCTTCGGGTGTTATCTTGGATTGAATGTAGTGTATAACGGTACATTTTTTTGTTATAGTCTAAAAAACATGACAGATCGTTTTATTTTTGCAACGGTGAAATTTTATTATTAATAAAAAAACTCCACACGAGGTGGAGTCTATCCTAACCACAAATAATTACTTATCTGTTTCAAATAATGCTGCGACAAATGATTTTGCTGAGAAAGGACGTAAATCATCAATTTTCTCACCTACACCAATATAGCGAATTGGCACGTGAGTACGACTTGCGATATTAAATAGCACGCCACCTTTTGCCGTACCATCTAATTTAGTAATGGTAATACCAGTTAAACCAACCGCCTCATCAAACAGTTGAACTTGGTTAATTGCATTTTGACCTGTACCAGCATCAACGATTAACATAATTTCATGCGGTGCAGTTGCATCAATTTTTTGCATCACACGTTTAACTTTTTTCAACTCTTCCATCAAGTTAGACTTGTTTTGCAAACGCCCTGCTGTATCAGCAATCAATACATCAATGCCTTTGGCGCGTGCGCTTTCAAAAGCATCAAAAATGACTGATGCGCTATCTGCACCATGACCTTGTGCAACTACTGGGATGTCATTTCGCTCGCCCCAAATTTGCAATTGCTCAGTCGCAGCAGCACGGAAAGTGTCACCAGCTGCCAACATGACTTTCTTACCTTCACCTTGTAAACGCTTTGCAAGCTTACCAATGGTTGTCGTTTTACCGACACCATTCACACCAACCATCAAAATGACATAAGGTGATTTGTTTGGATCAATATGCAAAGGTTTTACACGCGGAGCAAGTAAAGCCACCAGCTCTTCCTGCAATGCTTTATACAGTGCATGTGAATAGATCAAGTCACCACGTGCCGTTCTTTCCGTAAGATTTGCAATGATTGTTTTGGTTGCATCTACACCAATGTCAGCAACAAGAAGTTGTTCTTCAACTTCCTCTAACAACTCATCATCAATCTCTTTGCCGCCAATTAAGATATTGACCATACCATCCGTAAAACTACGACGTGTTTTGGTCAAGCCATCTTTCATACGACCAAAGAAGCCTGATTTTGCTTCTTCTTGAACTGCTGGATTAGAAACCTCTTCAACAGCAGCAATTGGTGCTTCTACTGGAGTTTGCTGCTGTACAGGTTCAACAATCGGCACATCAACAGCAGGTAAACTTGGTAACGTAACATCATCATCACCGATGTCAGCATCTATCAAGAATTTGTTTTGCATATTCGATTGCTGTTGCATGTCGATTCCTTGAGAAAAAAAGCAGCTTTTTAAATGTGGGCGAGTTTAGCACAAATTGATTTCTTTTACCCGATACAGGCAACTCATTAATTTCTAAATAAAAATGAATTGATTAAAACTCATTCATCATCTTGTGCCATTGCAGGATATTGCTTAATACGATTTGATTCGAACTGATAAGCATTTAAAAGTTTCAAATATTCTACACGGCGAATTTGATCATGTTTCAGTATTGATTCTGCCATATCTTGAGTTTTCGGATGGCTCGCTTGTTGAGAATATTGAATGACTTTTTGATATTGAAGTTGGTTAATCGGACGTAAAAGTGCACTGTATGCAAGTATGAAAATCGCAGCAATAACAATAGATACCAAAATATTATTAAATTGATCTATTTTGGTTCCAAATTTTGACTGTAAAAGTTTATGTTTAGAAAGTATCGACAGCATAACCTACCTCAGAATTATCTGTAGTTTATGTGTCATACGCATTTTCAACAAGCCCTACATTCAACAAGTCACGATTTCGCAACTCATTGAACGTAGTAAAATTCAGATAGGCTAGCTCATTAAACTGCGAACAAACGCAAAATAGAGAATGAAGGCAATGATCACCAGACTGATAAAAATAGCAAACATTCCCACCCCACTTTCTGCATCAGCAGGATGTAAATCATCATCATCTGCAATACTTCTTAGCTCACCATCATAGATTTGATAAAAGCGATCTTTTTCAGCAGGACTTAAATGACTTGCAAAATCATAAACACGTTTACGCTGAGCTAAACAATAATCACCTAAATGAATTTCCTGATGAAATATAGCTTCATCAAGCAGTTTTCGATGATGATCTGCAAGTTCGATAATTTGGCTTTCTAATGGTGGCACGTCCAAGTTTACACCATCAATTACATTTGACATGTTATTCTCCTTTTCTATTATTCTCATATTGATTCTACTTAAAATTATTTCCCGCAAATGTTTAATCGTGTAAGCTTTTATTTACGAAATGACACCCAAAATATTTGACAATTCAATCATTATTGTCATAATACTTTAACAATTCAAAGTTAAAGTAGCTTAAA
>NZ_DJLC01000061.1:0-10561 GCF_002434875.1 Acinetobacter sp. UBA6526
CGGTCGCTATTTTTCTCATTATTTTCAAGATCATCCTCTTTGATACGGTTGAAAACGCCATCACCTCCTTTGGCTTGATAAGAAGCATCGCCACGCAAGAATCCATAGAGCTGAACTTGTGCGCCCGAAGCAGTGCTAAAACCCAATGGTGATTTCTGAGATGATTCAGTAACAGCAACCGCTTGAGAATTTGGTGCGTTTACAACAGTCGTCGCTGGTGTTGCAGTAACTTGAGGAAGATCATTTTTTTGTTTTGATTGCGGAACATATTGTTCAAGTAAAGCGCGTAGTTCTTTTACTTCATCACGAAGTTGTTGAATCTGTTCTTGCTCACTAGCGGCCTGAGCATTGTTCATCATTAAGGCAGCAACGGTAAACGCCAATCCCTGAATTACGAACGGCTTACGGATGAGAGATAAACTCATGAGAAGCTCCTGTATTGGTGTATATTTCAACATTTTCCACAAGCATAAAATTGGGTAAATTTTGTATGCTTGTCATAGAAAATTCCCCTCACCCTAACAGTAAGGAAAGCCTAATCAATTTTTTAAAAAGGGCGTATTATGCATAAATTTGGAATATTGTGTGTATTTTTTTATTTGAGTCGCAAGTACTACGTCTCACACTTCCAAGTAAATATCATTTCTATTTCATTGTGTTATAAATATATTTCTTTTTCACATAACAAAAACACCCTCTAAAAAATTATTTTCATGCTGTATGAATCGCGTACAAATGCTTACTTTTAACCCAAACCCAAGTCTACGACTAAAAAATCATCCGCAAAAAATATGAATTCCTTTATAGTCTCAAGCAGTGAGAAAGATCAGAAAAGATGAGGAGCTTTTATGAACACGGAACAAGTCCGCCACGTTGATGATGCCATTACTTCACGTCACTCTGTACGCGCATTTTTAGATACGCCTGTTGACGTGCAAACGATTAAAGATATTTTGGCAGTTTCAAGCCGAGCACCTTCTGGAACGAACACGCAACCTTGGAAAGTTTATGTCGTTACAGGTCAAAAACGTGCTGAGATGATTGATCGTGTATGTGCAGCGCAAATTGAACTACATCAAAAACCCCAACTTGCTGATCAGTATAAAGAAACTTTTGCCTACTACCCTGAGACTTGGATTTCGCCATTTATTGATCGTCGCCGTGAAAATGGCTGGGGCCTTTATGGCTTACTGAACATCCAAAAAGGTGAAAAAGAGAAAATGGCGGCACAGCAATTACGTAATTTCCAATTATTTGATGCGCCTGTTGCACTTTATTTCACAGTCAATAAAGCCATGGGGATTGGTTCAAAAATGGATATTTCCATGATGATTCAAAATGTCATGGTTGCAGCAAAAGCTCGTGGATTGGATACCTGCCCACAAGCGGCGTGGAACCATTTTCATCCAATCGTTTTAGATGTGCTGAATGCACCTGATGATGAAGAATTAGTGTGTACTATTGCTTTGGGTTATGCAGATCCCGACCATATTGTAAACACCTTCATTACACCTCGATTACCTGTCGAAGATTTCACCGTATTTATGGATTAAATCTCTTTTAACAGTATCTCTAAGCAGAGATACTGTTTTGCTGTTTTCCAACCTTAAAGATTGCAAATAAACCAGCACTGGTAAAAAGCAGCATCATGATGCCCATATTCAGCGATGCTTTCCAAATAAGAAAATTCAAAATCACCCCACCAAGCAAACCACAGGCAAATTGCATACTGCCCATGATCGCACTCGCAGTTCCAGCTCGAGCACCTTGTTTCGACATTGCCAAAGCCATCGCATTTGGGCCAGTCAAACCAATTCCTGAAACCACTAAAAACAAACCAGACATCAAAAACCACAACGGCGCGTCATGCATTAAGCCTGCACTAACCACCACTAAAGCACCAAAACACTGAATCGATCCGCCTAAGCGTAAGCGTGGAAAAATCCCCATCCGCGTATTTAAATGTTTATTTAATGACGACATCAACATAATCCCAGCAGCATTGAGTGCAAATGCATAAGAGAAATGTTGTTGAGATAAGTGGTATTGCCCCATAAAAACGGCTGATGCTGAACTGATATAACAAAACAAAGCGGCACCTGTTAAACAGCCAGCCAACATTGGTACTCGAAAGCTTTCATCTTTCAAAATGGCAGCATATAAAGTCGTAACTTGATAAGCAGACAATTTTAAACGTCGCTCTACGGGGAGCGACTCTTTAAAAAAGAAATGCACACAGAACCAACAGATCACGCCGATAATCGCTAAGGCAGCAAAAATCACCTGCCATGGGAAAAAGCTTAAAATCCATGCCCCAAACATTGGTGCAAGAATCGGTGCAAGTCCCATCACAATCATCATGCTAGAAAAAGCCTGCGCCGATCCTTGTACATCCAAACGATCACGAATAGCAGCACGAGCAATCACCACACCGACACAACCACCCAGTGCCTGAAAAATACGTGCTGCAATTAACGCCCATTCGTTAGTCACAAAAACACAAGCTAAACTTGCAACGACATAAAGGGCCAAACCAAAATATAATGGTGTTTTTCGTCCAATACGGTCACTGACTGGCCCATAAATTAACTGTCCAATCGCAAGCCCTAAGAAATATGCAGGTAAAGTATTGGCAATCATTTGTGTACTTACCCCAAACTCATCTGCCATTTGCGGCAATGCGGGTAAATACATATCAATTGATAAAGGGCCTAAAGCGGTTAAAAGTGCAAGCAACATAATCCAAGCTGTTGAATACTGTCGTGAATTAGATTGCTCAACCTTCATAATGCTGCACTTTTCAAGTTTATTAATGGTCTTAGCTTAACATTCTCGTCCTAATTTGTGCATAATATTAAAAGCCTGCTAACACTTTAAAAAGGTTATCAGTCCTCCTATATATCAATTGCAAATACAAAAAGGACAGCACTTGAATCCTTGGTTCGGACGATTTAAACAGCTCACCTATAACACCACGTTTATGTATAACGTGCGGATGTTAATCGCCTTTATAGGTACTGCCTTTGTACCCTATTTGCTTGATTTTCAACTGGCAACCATTCCTCTTACGCTAGGCGTTGTCGCAGCGGGCATTAGCGATATCGATGATCGCTTTTCAGTACGGATCATGAACCTCATTTATACTTATATTGGGTTCTTCATCACCGCCGCCTCTGTTCAATTGCTATTCCCTTATCCTGTTGCTTTTGCAATTGGGCTGATTGCCTCTTGTCTTGGATGGATTTTATTAGGTTCTCTCGGCAGACGTTATGCAACCATTGCTTATGGGTGTTTAGTCGTTTCCGTATATACCATGCTAGGTGTTCATCTATTTGAAGATTGGTATCTTCAACCTGCCTTATTGGTGATTGGTGCAGCATGGTATGGACTGATCTCAACCATTAGTTTTTTACTGTTTCCTGTACGACAATTACAAGATCAACTTTCATCTTCATACAATGCCTTGGGTAGCTTTTTATTTGCGAAATCCAATTTGTTTGATGTCGATATGACACCTGCAAGTTACCAGCAAAGTATGATTGATTTGGCCTTGGAAAATGGAAAATTAATTTCCCTTTTTAATAATCTGCGTGTCGCATTAGTTACTCGGCTCAAGGGTGACAGAGGACAGAAAGATACGCGTCGTAGTCTGCAATATTATTTTGTTGCCCAAGATATTCATGAACGTGCTGACTCTGCCCACATTGACTATCAAAAGCTTGCCAAAGTCTTTCAGCACAGTGATATTTTGTTCCGCTTCCAGCGTATTTTAACTATTCAAGGAAAAGCATGTCAGGACTTGGCTCAATGCATCCGACATCGAACACGATATACTCATAACAAGCGCTTTAAGCACAGCTTTGAAAACTTACGACTGTCACTTGAAAAGCTCCGCGAAGATAATCTTTATGATCAGGTCAGGATTAATGCATTATTTGCACTTTATCAAAACCTCAAATCAATTGATGCTCAACTACAAAATCTTGAGACCGAACGTAACTTACAGTCAATCAATGCACAACAAGCTGAAAACCAACTCAAAGATGATGATCTCAAAGGTGTAAATGACATCATTATTCGGGTTAAACAACATTTATCGCCAGAGTCGGTATTATTCCGTCATGCGGTTCGTTTATCGATCGTGTTATTTATCGGCTATGTCTTTATTCAACTGACAAATATTTCGTATGGTTACTGGATTCTATTAACGGCACTCTTTGTGTGCCAACCAAACTTCAACGCCACCAAACGTCGTCTCTATCTTCGTATTATTGGTACTTTGATCGGTATCATCGTTGGTTTAGCTGTAATTTATTTTATCCCTTCCCTCGAAGGTCAATTAGTCATGCTGGTATTGAGTGGTGTATTATTTTTCGAGCTACGCAGTAAACAGTATGCTCAGGCCACTGCTTTTATTACGATTCTAGCATTAATCAATTTTAATCTTGATGGTTCTGCTTTTGCTGCGGGTTTACCTCGATTCGTCGATACTGTTATTGGCTGTGCATTAGCATGGTTTGGTGTCAGCTTTATCTGGCCCGATTGGAAATTCCGTCGTCTCCCACGTACTATCCAAAGATCGTTACAAGCTCAATGCCAATATTTAGCTGAAGTCGTAATGCAGTATCACCAAGGTCGTAATAACGCCTTGAATTATCGTGTCGTCAGAAGAGCTGCGCATAATAATGATGCCGAAGTTGCCTCTTTAATTTCCACACTTGCCACTGAACCAAATATTGACCCAACACAAAAGACTTTGGCTTTTGAGTTTCTATGTCTGAGCCATACGTTCCTGAGTTATGTTGCAGCACTCGGAGCACATCGTGAACAAATTCAAGATCAGGAAGTTCTTTCCTTACTAGATCAAGCACTTGATGATATTCAAGGTGCACTCTTAAGGGATGAAGTGCCTGATTTATCAGCACAAAATATGCTGAGTACAATCAGACAGCGCCTAAGCCGTAATGATGAAAATGATCAAAAATCATTGATTATCTTGCAGCAACTCTCTTTAATGCTCAGTATTCTGCCTCGTTTGAGTATGCTTAAACAAAGTCTACATCATGAGCCAAATGAGGATGGCACTGAGTTTGCTTCTCTCTAACTTATCAGCCATTTGCATAATATCTTTGCATGCTAATTGGTGTTAAACTTAACCTAGTTCTAAACTCATTTTTTATACTATGACCGCCAAAACGCTATACGCTTATACGCTACAACCTGTTCCTTACGAAGTTTCTGAAGTTGAACAACGTCAAGCCCAACTTATGATTTGGCGTAGTACTAACAAATTTAGTCGCAAAACATGGATGATCATGATTGCACTTGTTGCTCTCTCTTTAATCGGTGCTGGACTCATTAAATATTATTCGACTTATTCAACAGTTATTTGTTGGGTCGTAATCATCTCTGTAGCCCTTTTCTATCTTGTAAAAAGATTTGGTCTCGAGTGGTATGTAAAACGCAAAATGAATGAATTTCCAGTTCAGGAAATTAAAGGTATTCGTTTAGGCGTACAACCACACGGCATCGTGATGCGTCAAAAAGTTGGACTACAAGAAGGTACAGCAACCATTGGCTGGAAAGATATTTACGAGTGGTATAGCTCTCCAGATTTTATTTTGGTGAACTTTAAAGTAAAAACTCCTAAAGGCGAAGAACAACAAGGTGCTTATATCTTGCCAAAGCGTATGGATTCTAAGAACTTCTCATTCAATACTGTACGTAAACATTTAAATGAAGTTGTAGGCGCACCGAAGTCAATTTAACTTCTAATTAAAAAAAACCTCTCATTTTGAGAGGTTTTTTTTATGTCATTAAAATTAATCTCTAGGTACTTTTAATTATTTTATAAATCATGCATTCTTCCAATCAGTATTTAAAGCTTTAATATTCATAACATAATTATGCAACAGAATTTTCTTGAAAATAAAAAAATTGCTGAAACTCTAACTCATGTATTCAATGGTACACCAAATATTTTTAGATACTGGGATGAACCTAAAGAAAACTTTATCGATATCTTTATTAGTACAGGTTGTTTGAGTCCAGAACTTACAGCTTACGCAACAATAGGATTATCTGATTTTCCAAATTTGATTGGCTCGAATAAGCTTGATATACGCGTGGAAATCATTGGGATTTGTTTAAGTGATTCAGAGAGTTTTGCGAATGTTTTAAGCACGGCTGCTTTTTGTATCATAAATTCACAGTGGCCCTGCTACCCTACTTCAATTTTTCCTAATATTCTAAGCATGTATGACTGCTCTCGGACAATGCAACATCTATTCTTTACTGATCCATTTCTTTGGGAAGATCAGTTAAAAACGTTGAATTTAGAAACCAAAACTGTAGCTTGGCTTTTAGCAGTGCCTATTTCTGAAGCAGAATATCGATATGCAGCAGAACATGGAGCAGAACAATTAGAAAAACTTTTGGCAAAATATCAAATTGATGTTACTGACATAAATAGAGCCTCTATCTTTTAAAAGTGCCCCCTTAAAAACACATAGATGATATACGTATAAGGATTTGTGTCTGATAATTATTAAAAAGTTAAAATAAATGAGAATCAAAATCAATATTACCTACAAAATCCATATTATATTCTTAATCTTGAGTTATAATTTTTTACATGAACTTCACCATCTTTTCATTTTTCAACCATGATTAAAAAAGTCTTCTTCCAAATCCATTGGTTTTTAGGGGTTACCGCAGGTTTGATTCTCTCTCTTATGGGAGTTACTGGCGCAATTTACTCATACGATCAACAAATTCTAAACTGGCTCAATCAAGACAGCTATGTTGTTGAAGTTGCAACTACACCTAAATTAACCCCTGCTCAGCTTTATCAACATTTCAATCAACAGCAACCAGAGATTGAAATTAATAGCATTACCATCGCCTCTGATCCGACAGCCTCCTCCACCGTCAACATTAAAAAAGAAGGTGCGCGTCGTGGCTATAATATGATGATCAATCCATATACAGCAGAAGTTCTGCCTGAAATCAGAGGTCGAGATACATTACAGTTTATTCAACGACTCCACCGCAATCTAACCGCTGGTGAGTTTGGTGCACAGATTACAGGTGCATCTACACTGATGCTTATTTTCTTTGTACTCAGTGGAATTTACTTAAGATTCCCTAAAAAGCATTCTTTTAAACAATGGTTTTTTATCAAACCTAAATTAAAAGGACGCAACTTTATTTGGGATTTACATGCAGTCGTTGGAACATGGGTAATTATTTTTTATCTGTTATTTGCATGTACAGGTTTATATTGGTCTTATGACTGGTGGCGAGCTGGCATGTTTAAAGTCATGGGGGTTGAGCAGCCACAGCGCAATCAACAACAGAATGAACCTAGAAATAGAAAAAATAAACAACCTGAATTGGCTCAACAACAGGTGAATACTATCCTGACCCAAACATGGACAGGCGTAAATGCACAAATCGGGCGTGAATATTCAAGCCTTACATTGAACATTCCAAAACATGATGATGCAAAAATCGAATTATCATTTGTCGATGCGATTCCACAGCACGAACGCGCACGTAACCAAGCTGTATACAATTACCAAGACAATAAGTTCGAGAAATTTGAACTATATGAAGATAAAAAGCTCAATGAAAAAATTATGAGCAGTATGCTACCTGTACATCGTGGTAGTTTCTTCGGTTCAACTTATCAATTTATTGCGATGCTCGCATCATTGGCAATGCCACTGTTCTTTGTAACAGGTTGGATGCTTTATCTTAAACGTCGCAAGCAGAAAAAATTAACCCAAGCCGCTCGCCAATCGCTGAATACACAGCAAATTGACCCAAATGCAAAGCCTTGGCTGATTACTTATGCATCACAAACAGGTGTAGCTGAACAACTCGCATGGCGTACAGCAACTAGCCTGCAAGAAGCTCAACAACCAACAACCGTAAAACCGATTCAACAGCTCACAGAACAAGACTTGCTCCAAGCTGAACAAATGCTATTTGTGATCAGTACTTATGGAACAGGTGAAGCTCCAGATCTTGCAACTAGCTTTAGTAAAAAATTGATGCAACAAAAATTAGATCTGAACAACATGCAATACGCTGTTTTAGCACTTGGATCTAAAGAATATTCAGATAGCTATTGCAGTTTTGGTCATGCAGTGGATCAATGGTTAAAACAATCCAATGCACAATCACTATTTGAATTAATTGAAGTCGATAATGCTAACGCTGCAGACATCCAGCGCTGGAATCAAGCTCTCTCAGACGTGACTCAGCATGAACTTCATGCGATGAACATCGAAAAAGTATTTGATCAATGGACACTCACCGAACGTTCTGTTTTAAATCCAAATAGTTTAGGACAACCCGCATATAACATTGAATTAACAGCACCTTACGATATCACTTGGCACGCTGGTGATATTGCAGAGATTCAACCTGCTAATACTAGAACGGAAATCCAAACTTTCTTAGAAAAACATCAGATTCCCGCTCAAACACTTGTAAAGTCATCGAATCAGACCATAGAAGAAACACTTTGGGATAAGAATCTACGCGTTGAAATAAAACCATTTTCCAATCTTGAAACTTTGGTTGAACAATTCCCTAGCCTTCCTACGCGTGAATACTCGATTGCAAGTATTCCTTCTCAGCAAGTTATTCGTCTTGTCGTGCGCCAAAAAAGCGATACTCAGGGTCACTTAGGCTTAGGTTCTGGATGGCTTACAGAATTCGTTCAGCTTAAAGAGAAAGTGGCTTTACGTATTCGGACCAATGAATCATTCCATTTAATTGACGACAACCGACCAATTATTTGTATTGGTAATGGAACAGGCATTGCTGGTCTGATGAGTCTATTACAGCAGCGTAATCGTCAAAACTACGTTGAAAACTGGCTTATCTTTGGTGAACGCCAACGTGAATGTGATTTCTTCTATAAAGAAACCATTGATGCTTGGAAAAATATGGGTACATTAAAACGTGTTGATTTAGCGTTCTCAAGAGACCAAGAACAACGAATTTATGTACAAGATCTTTTACGTACAAATGCGGATGAACTCAGTAAATGGATCAATCAAGGTGCTGTTATCTACGTATGCGGCAGCATTGAAGGAATGGCATCAGGTGTCGAACAAGCACTGATTGACATTTTAGGTGACGAAACAGTTGATCAACTTCGCCAGTCAGGTCGCTATCGCCGAGATGTCTATTAATTCACTGTAAGCCCTATAAAAACGAGTGAACTTTCACTCGTTTTTTTACTCTACGATTTGCCTTTCTCATAATTTTGCATAAACTTAGCAGCGTTCAAATCGACAACGATTAAGATTATGCAAATAAGTACTTGGGTTCGTATTTTTTTAGCCCTCATTGGTTCAGTATTATTTTTGGATGGGGCAATTCTGATTGCATTGAAGAAAATTCATATTGGAACGGTTATCCCTTTCCTACTCGGACTGTTTTTTTGTATTTATGCTGCATTTTACTATCATATTGAACGCTTCTTTTTTTACCATTTCCGCTGGCATTCAGTTTGGCGTTTTGGGTGGTTATGTTTTTGGATTTGGTTAATTAGCTTAGGCTATTTTTTTAATTATCTGTCTAAAAACAATACGCAAGCTCAGAATATTGCACCAGTCAAAGCCATTATTGTTTTAGGTAGCGGAATTGAAAATGGTCAACCTTCAGCTACACTAGCAAAACGCTTAGATCGAGCAGCTCCAATCGCCCTTGCCCAGCCAAATGCGAAAGTCGTCGTTTCAGGTGGAGTCGATTTTGGCGAGACAATCAGTGAAGCGAAAGCGATGTCTCAATATCTTCAACAACACTATCGCATCCCAGCATCACAAATCATTTTAGAAAAACAAAGCACTAGTACCGAACTGAACTTAAAAAATAGCCAACTGCTTCTAAACGCACGAAATATCACGATTCAACAACCTATCGCGATCGTCACCAGTGACTTCCACACATTACGTGCAGCTGCAATTGCAAAGAAACAAGGTTATACAAATATCACAATGCTTGGGGCAACAACACCTTTGGAAACTCGCTACAACGCTTGGCTCAGAGAGTATTTTGCTTATGTCAGTGGTTGGGCACTCAATGAATATTGATGCGCACCTATCGCCTAAAATTGATTGCATTTAATTATGCAATCTAATTTCTCGTGGTAAAGGTAATTTTAGCTCAGCGAACACTTCTGGGCGTTGTAAATAAACTTGATATAAAAAATTTTTGATATCTAATAAAAATGCATCAGGGGCAACAAGGAGGTTATTGCCTTCTGGTGTTAAGTCTAGAGATAAAATCGTATTGTTCTCTTTTAAAAAGGGAATCATCTTCTGTATGAGACTCATTAATGATATTTCTTGGACTGAATAATTCGCCCAACTGTCTTTCATCAATAATTTAGCCAATCCCTTACTCTGCCAAATAGATAAGGCATGCTGACCTGAAGGTGTCGCACACAAAGCCCAACCATCGTGATACAAAGCAATCACTTGGCGTTGCATAACAATATTTTCTATAAATTGACGATAAGCATCTTTTGGAGATGTATTTG
>NZ_DJLC01000252.1:0-8331 GCF_002434875.1 Acinetobacter sp. UBA6526
CTGGCGTATGTGTCAGGTGAAAGACGCACCAATCCGTGACTGGGTGAAACTTGCTGTAACGCGTGCGCGTAACTCTGGTATGCCTGCAATCTTCTGGTTAGATCCATACCGTCCACACGAAAATGAGTTGATCAAGAAAGTTGAAGAGTACTTGAAAGATCACGATACAGATGGTCTAGATATCCAAATCATGTCACAAGTTCGTGCAATGCGTTATACGCTTGAGCGTGTAGCTCGTGGTTTAGATACGATTTCTGTAACTGGTAACATCTTACGTGACTACTTAACTGATTTGTTCCCAATCATGGAACTGGGTACTTCAGCGAAAATGTTGTCTATCGTGCCGTTGATGGCTGGTGGTGGAATGTACGAAACAGGTGCGGGTGGTTCAGCGCCAAAACATGTACAACAGCTTGTAGAAGAAAATCATTTGCGTTGGGATTCTTTAGGTGAGTTCCTCGCGCTTGCTGTTTCTTTAGAAGAGCTTGGTATCAAAGAAGATAATAACCGCGCTAAATTGCTTGCTACAACATTAGATCAAGCAACTGGTAAACTTCTTGATAATGACAAGTCTCCATCGCGCCGTACAGGCGAGTTGGATAACCGTGGTAGCCACTTCTACTTAGCAATGTACTGGGCTGAAGCTTTGGCTGCTCAAGACGAAGATGCTGAGTTAAAAGCTAAATTTGCGCCTCTTGCAAAAGCATTGGCTGAAAATGAACAGAAAATTGTTGCTGAGCTTGCTCAAGTGCAAGGTAATGCTGCGGACATCGGTGGTTATTATGCAGTAGATACTGCAAAAGTAAATGCTGTAATGCGTCCAAGTGCTACGCTTAATGCTGCGCTTGAAACAATTTAAGTGTTAATACAGAACTAACAAGCTTGTTGGTAATGTAAAGAGACCGATGCGTAAGCATCGGTTTTTTGTTTTATAGGAATATTAAGAGTAATTTTTTAGATTCTGACTTGCATGATAATATTTTTTATTTAATTAATTTTAATATAAATAAAATGTCTCAGTTGAGATAGAGAGGTGCTGTGAATAAAATGTTTGATGAACATCTTGAGAAATTACACGATTCTAGACTGTATGGGTTTTTGTTAGACTGGGATTCAAAGTTATGTAAATTAAATGTGCTTTTATATATTCATATTTTTTCCGAATTTAATTTCGAATTGGAAACGTACTCTCTTGAGAAAGCATTAGTTGTTTTTGAAAATGCATCAATTGATAGATTTAGCATTATAAATGACTTGGGTAGTGGGCAATTTTATATCAATAAATATAGTGTTGTGGATTTAGGAAGTGGAAAATATCAATTTATTTTTGACTTTGATTCATCTATACCTGAATTGGCTATAACCGCTGAGAATATTTTAATTAAATCATCAGGATTTATTAAAGAAGAAGATAAGCAATTTTTGTCTACTAATTGGCTTAAGCTTTTTGAATAAAGCAGCCCATATTCGATGATTGAAAATTATCTAGATTAGCTCAGAGCATACATCTTAAAAAAATAATTTACCTGTTTGAGTTGAGGCTATTTTTAGCTTAGCTCAGACAGGTAAATTTTTGGATAATGTGTTAATGATTAAATTGTTTAGTGTAACTTTTAATTTGTTTAGGTTTTAAGCTAAAACAAATGCCAGAAGCTTAACGACCATTACGGGTGCGACCGCGTGGTGCTTTGGTATTTGGACGCGTCGTACCATTGGTCTTACGACGTGGTTTCTCGCTTTCATCCATTTGCCAAATACGCTTTGTACCTGACTTTTTCTTTTCCCCACCTTTTGCATCGCCATCTTTCTTTTTCTGATGCATTGGCTTACCGCCAGTACCACCTGGTTTTTTCACGTAAGAACGAGAACGATAAGGCTTATCTTCAGGCACATCTTTAAAATCAGGATATAGCAAAGGTTCGATTTCGGTTTGCTCGCCCGGTTGTAAACCCATACGAACTAAATCAATAGAACCAATCTTAGTACGAATCAAACGCAAAGTCGGAAAACCAACAGCAGCTGTCATACGACGAACTTGACGATTACGACCTTCACAGATTTGTAGTTCAATCCAACTCGTCGGAATATTTGCACGGTAACGAACAGGTGGATCACGCTCCCATAACCATTCAGGTGCATCAACCTTGATCGCTTTTGCAGGTAAAGTCATACCATCAGCAAGTTCAACCCCTTTACGAAGTTGCTCAAGTGCTTCTTCAGTTACATCACCATCAACTTGAGCGAGATAAGTTTTAAATTTCTTATTCACTGGGTTGGTAATGTATTGATTTAAACCGCCGTGATCAGTAAGAAACATCAGACCTTCTGAGTCAAGATCTAATCGACCTGCGAGACGTAAATCTGGGTCGTGAATAAAATGAGCAAGCGTGAGATGAGCCTCATCCTCACGGAACTGCGACAATACGTCGAAAGGTTTGTTAAATACGACTATTTTCATATAAATATACTACTTGGGTTTTAGGCGGCATCACAAAAGTAACGGTTTTTATTTATAGGGAAAATGTTGTTATTTCCCGTATAAATCGCAAACAACCTTTGTTTTGAACTAAACTGTTTCATGTAATAAAAAACGAAAGTATGCCATAGAAGGCATGTATAAATTCGCTAAATACATGAGGGAGAACCTGCAAAATGGGTTATCAGAAGATCGTGGTTCCTGCAGATGGTGACAAAATCACAGTGAATGCAGACCTGTCACTGAATGTTCCAAATCATCCAATCATTCCTTTCATTGAAGGTGATGGTATTGGTGTGGATATTACACCAGCAATGAAAGCAGTAGTAGATGCTGCAGTTTTAAAAGCTTACGGTGGTAAACGTTCAATCGAATGGATGGAAGTTTACTGCGGTGAAAAAGCCGATAAAATTTATGGCACATACATGCCAGAAGAAACATTTGAAGCTCTACGTGAGTTTATTATATCAATTAAAGGCCCATTAACCACACCTGTTGGTGGTGGTATTCGTTCATTGAATGTCGCTTTACGCCAAGAATTAGATTTGTATGTATGTGTTCGTCCTGTGCGCTGGTTTGAAGGTGTACCATCACCAGTACAGCATCCTGAACTAACAGACATGGTAATTTTCCGTGAGAACTCAGAAGATATCTATGCTGGGATTGAATGGAAGGCCGACTCTCCAGAAGCCAAAAAAGTCATTAAATTCCTACAAGAGGAAATGGGTGTAACCAAAATCCGCTTCCCAGAGGGTTGTGGTATTGGAATCAAACCTGTTTCCAAAGAAGGTACTCAGCGTTTGGTACGCAAAGCTATTCAGTTCGCAATTGATAATGACAAACCTTCTGTGACGCTTGTTCACAAGGGCAATATCATGAAATACACCGAAGGCGCATTCAAAGAATGGGGCTATGAATTGGCTCTTGAGCGTTTTGGTGGTGAGTTATTAGATGGTGGTCCTTGGGTAAAAATTAGAAATCCAAAAACAGGCAAAGACATCATTATCAAAGATGTGATTGCAGATGCTTTCTTGCAACAAATTTTGATGCGACCTGCTGACTATTCTGTGATTGCGACATTAAACCTTAATGGTGATTATATTTCCGATGCACTTGCTGCTGAGGTTGGGGGAATTGGCATTGCGCCGGGTGCAAATATTGGTGGTGCAATTGCGGTTTACGAAGCAACTCACGGTACAGCTCCGAAATATGCAGGACAGGATAAAGTCAATCCGGGGTCGATTATTTTGTCAGCTGAAATGATGTTACGTGATATGGGCTGGGTAGAAGCTGCTGATTTGATTATCACAGGGGTCTCTGGTGCAATCTCCGCTCGTACTGTGACTTATGACTTTGAGCGTCTAATGCCAAATGCAACTTTGTTACGTTGTTCAGAGTTTGGTCGAGCGATCATTGAACATATGGAAGATTAGACAAAAGTCATCATAAGAAAAGGGCAGTCAAGTACTGCTCTTTTTTATTGATAGAATCAATGTTTTCGGTACAATACATCAGTCAAGTAAGGACAACCAATCATCAAGTCAAGAAAACAATATTATGTACAAGAGCGTGTACATAATTTTAGTTATTTGTCTTAAAACTGGATTATGTACAAATGCCGATTACAGAAACATGGCTTAAAGCTAATGCTGGCAAGCCTAGAGAAAAAGTAGAAGAAAAATCAGATAGGGATTCTTTGAGTGCCCGAGTTTCAGCAAAAGGAAAAATAACATTTCAAATCAGATTTAGATTTGATGGTAGAGGCGCTCGAATCGATTTGGGCAGCTATCCGTTAATTTCATTAAAAGAGGCGCGAGAAAAGGCTTTAGAAATTAGATCGCTCATTGAAAAAGGCATAGACCCAAGGGTTGAGAAAAAATTAGAGAAGATCAATCAGGATCGTGAAAGCCTAACTTTTAAAGGCATATTTGATGAATGGCATGAAAAATATTTATTTAAAAATAAGAAAAGTGCAAATGATATTTATCGCTCATTCGAATTATATGTGTTCAAAGAGTTTGGTGATTTGCCAGCCAATAGAATTTCAGTAAGAAATTGGCTTAATCTACTTGAACCATTAGCCGAACAAAAACCATCCATCACTGAGCGAATACTATCTAACACAAAGCAAATGTATAACTGGGCCATTAAACGCGAACTTTGTGTTTTAAATCCACTTGCCAACATCGATTCAAAAGAAGACCTTCACATTGAGTACATTCCGAAAGATAGAACGCTAAACGACCAAGAAATTGCATATATATGGCAAGGTTTAATGCGTAGTCGTATGTATATAAGAAATCGAATATTTGTACAATTATGCTTTATTTATGGATGCCGTTCAGGTGAATTAAGAACCGCTAAAAAGGAACACATAGACAGGGATTCAATGACATGGATTATTCCGCCTGAAAATCACAAGAATGGTGAGAAAACTAGAAAACCACTGATTAGGCCTTTAATACCTGAAACTTTGCAGCTATTTGATTTAGCAGCCACTCTTAATGATTCAGAATATTTATTTGTTACCGCCAAAAATAAGCATCAGCCAGTGAGTAGAGGGGCTTTATTGAGTTTGCCTTATGATTTGACAGAATATCTTTTTAGAGAAGAACAGGTCACTTTAGACCACTGGTCACTTCACGATTTACGAAGAACTTTTAGAACGAACATGTCGACAATTACTGAGCTGCATATAGCAGAAATCATGCTTGGTCATGTGTTACCAGTAATTTGGAGAACATACGATAAGCATGATTATCTTGATGAACAAAAAGAAGCATTAACAAAGTGGGTGGAAAGGCTACGGCAAATTGTCATGCCGTACCCTCTGATATAGCTTGAGATTCTTCCCATTTTTCTAGGTCTGATACTTTCCAAAGATTTGAACCGCCTCGATAGCTTATAGCTGGTTTTGGAAAGCTTCTGGTCTCTTGCCAGCGGTGAATAGTTCGAGCACTAACACCGCCATAGCGTTGACCTACTTCGGAAGTTTTTAAGTAAGGCCTTTGCATCATTAACCCTCCGCACGTTTGCGAATCTTATTAACTGTGCCGCGATTCATATTTACCAATTTAGCAGCTTGAGAAATATTGCCGCGTGTTTTTATCAAAGCTTTCTGAACTACAACATTTTCAAGATGGTGAATAAGGCTTTTTACTTCACCTTTATTAATTGCATCTTCAATATTGCGTTCTGTTAAAATCACACCAGTCAACATCTTCACCCCTCCGTATCCGCTTTTGGTTCTTTAGAAAACTTCACATTAATAGTTTGATCTCCTACAGATGCTTTAATTTCTAAGTCCTGCTTTCCGTCATCTTCCCAAGTGAAAGATTTGACTTCATTTCCTTGTGGTTCTAAGCCAAAGTTATCAATTGTCATGCGCATAGCCGTTAGGTGACATGCTAGTTCTTTCATGCATTCCTCAATGCGGTCAGCAGGAATTTTCAGAAAGTCACCTAGTGTTTCAATTCGATATAGATTACTCATTTCCGCCCCTAGCTGCTTCTAGCATTGCTTTATAGCCAGATACGCTTAGAGTTGATACAGGCGCAACAGAATTATCACGATATGCATTGATCATTAAATCTGTCGGCTCAATAGGCACCACCACGCAACCTTCGAGTTTTTTCTCTGCGCGTTCTGTTGCAGATTTCCACATTGACCAACCAAAGTTAAAACGTTCTGCTGACTGCATAACAATTAAGTTATTTGCAAATTCATGCTTAGGCATATAAGCATCCATAGATGCAATATATTCAATACGCTCAAATAACACATTAGTGTTTTGAGTTGCCTCAAAAGCCTCTCTCTCAATATCTTTAGTCATTTACGCCACCTTCTTCTGAATGAATCGCTTGTGTCGCTTTGAAAGGGTTCCACGATTGATTCCAATTAAATTTGAAGCTTTACAAATGTTGCCGTGACATTTTTCCAATGCTTTTTGAGCCACAACATTTTCTAAATGTTCTTCAAGCTGCTTTACGTTCTCTGGACCAGATAAGATTGCATATTCAATATCTGATGCCCGTATAACTACGCCATCACTTTTCGCCTGTTTGGCTTTTTGCCACATACCCCAACTGGTATTTACCGTAACTAATGCGCTAAGTAATTCTTCTTGGGTTAAAGTGCCGTTAAACCCTGTAGGCTCGAATTTAGAAAATTTGGGGTTGTATTCATAAAACTTGAAATGACCACCTGAAGACAACCAAGCCGTTTTGAACTCTTCAATTTCAATATTTAAATCCATTACTTTCTCCAAGTTGCTTCTTTAAACTTTGCATTAGTTAAGAGGTCTTCCAGTTCACCAATTCCGACATTCTCAAAAATATGAGTCATCTTGCTACCGAATACGGTGAGTGTTCGTGTGAGGGTTGAATATTTAAATTTCATGGAAGATCCTCATCACTAATAGCTGCAACGGTTGCGTTTTTCTCAAGCTCTAATCGGCGTGTTTTCACATATCGCATCATTTCTGGCTGAATGATTGGATCTAAAGACGAAATGTCGATCTCAAGAGCGTCTAAGGTTGTTAGGTCTGGTGCATTTTGAATGCGAACCATTAAAGAGGGTTGTTCTGCAGTTTTATTTTGCTGAAGTACTTCAAGGCGTTTGTGCATGTACTTCAATAATGGTTGACGCTGTTCGGATGACCAAGAGTTTGTGTATTTAACAACAGCATTAACCTCCGTTGGTGTTAAAGACTCATCAACTCGTTTTTTAAGAGTGACCAATTTTTCTTGATACTTCTCGTCGTCCTCCTCAACAAGTTTTCGATCTGAATTTTTTTGACTCGTTTCATTATCGATTTTTTGTGCGTGTGAGACTGCGGCTGCAGCAACAGCATCAAATGAGATAGGGGGCTGAGATCCATCACAAATTTCAGGCGATAGTTCAGGTGATGTCTTTTTTTCAACATCATTTGAGGCGGGGCTTTGGGCTGAAACAGGACCAATAATGTCATCTAAAGAATTATCGTCGTTAGCAGCGATATTAGATTGCTGTTTAACTTCGATAACATCATTCTGTTTTTTGGATGTGCGTCTTTTTTTAGGTTGTTCTGCAATTTCTAAACTTACCTCATAAACAGATCCTCCGACAGCTGAACACAATGCCTCATATTGTAGTTTCGCATTATCAAAATCACGTTGAGCAAATCCACTGCGAATACCAGTAACCAATTCATCAATATTTTCGTTGAATTTATATTGAAGAATCACAGCATGGGGTTGGATTAAAAATACATCTTGTCCTTGCTCAATCTCATCAATTGTTAAAGGCTTGGTAAACTTAATACCAGCCAATTCCAACATTTCAACTTGAACACAAAATTCATAATTCGGTAAAACAAAAACCGTCGCTGGCATCTGATCCAGGGTGCTGAAATCCTTATCAGCATGAAGAGTGCCATCACCAGCATAACGACATAGAACAGTTTTACCTTTTTGTAGAGCAGTGAAAGCTTCTTGTGCATTTAAAATATTTGTCATCTTCTTATCCTTTTAATGCTTTGCGTAAATATGGATCTAAGTCATCTTGTTTGAGTAACCAGATCACATAATCAGCAGGGATATCTTTGATCGGTGTACCTTTGTATTTTCCGAAGGTTAGATGCGTAGGGATGCGGGCTTGTTCCGAAAACAAGAAAAGAGACTGCATGTCTTTCACACCAAGCACTTTGCAAATATTCTTTAGTAGAACTGCAGTAAGCAAAACATCCTGTTTGGCGTTATGAGCATTTCGAATACTTTGGCGTGCCTTTTCAGATCCATTTGTGAATTTGTAGATTAATGCTGAGAGGTTATGTGCATCATCTGGCCATACCATATGCGCCAAAGCTAAAGTACAAA
>NZ_DJLC01000050.1:0-57704 GCF_002434875.1 Acinetobacter sp. UBA6526
TACGCGTTACTCACCCGTTCGCCGCTTTACTCGCTTCCGAAGAAACTTTCTCGCTCGACTTGCCTGTATTAACGCTGCCGCCAGCGTTCAATCTGAGCCATGATCAAACTCTTCAGTTAAAATCATTTTGCACCTTAGTTAAGACAAGGTGCTAATTCTGGCTCATCAATTACTGACAAAAAATTTGCTCAAATAAACTTCGAGAAATTTCTACCAATTATCAATGATAATATTTATCGATTGATCAACTAGTAAAAATCCACACAAGTTGTTCTTCTATTCTCTTAATGATCTTCTCAATGGTTCGTCACCATCAAGCTAGGTCGGCTATATTACTCTAAATTTCTTTAAAGTCAACAGGTAATTTAGATATTTTATAAACTTATCAACCAACCCAAGAATCTAACCAATCTAGCCAAATCCTTGTTTCTCAACAAGTTTTTATCTGCATCACCGCCGATGGATGTGCATTCTACAGCATTCCTCAACGCTTGCAACCCCCTTTTTTATTTTTTATTATCGAGTGAACATTTTTAAGCCAAATTTACATTTCTTCTTATATTTTTCGAGCGAATTTGTTTTAATACTATGAGAACAACTAAATTGTATTCCTCATATATATGTTTTGCGTTAAGTGACGCAATCATTTTAATGACTGTATTTCGCTCTAACAGCGATTAAGGACTTATATGCATTACTCGAATTTTATCTTGCTTGGATTGCTAACTGCTGGAGCATGTTCATCCGCATTCGCACAAGAGACATCCAATGAAACAGCAGATCAAACTAATGCTGTAAGCACTCAAGTTGTTACAGAGCAGAAGCCTTCTACTATTCAGGCTATCAAAGATTTAAAGCATCTCACTAAAAATGATTTAAAAGTGAATGCAAATGCCGCTCAACCAGATTCAGTTAAAGATCCATTACAACCGTTGAACCGTCAGTTTTATGCTTTCAATGACATGGTAGACCGTAATGTATTAAAGCCTGTTGCAATTCAATATGTCGCAAAAGTTCCTGAACAAGTTCGTAGTCCTTATCGTCAGTTCCGAAAAAACCTAGGTGAGCCGTGGAATGCAGTAAACCAATTAATTCAAGGCCGCCCAGCTCGTGCGGCTAAAACTTTAGGTCGTTTTACCGTAAATACATTAACGACTTTAGGTTTCGCAGATCCTGCTCGTCGATTAGGCTTACCAACCGAAGAAGAAAGCTTTGGTGTGACTTTAGGTTATTATGGTATTCCATCCGGCCCATACGTTATGTTGCCGTTCTTTGGCCCAAGCACTTTTCGTGATGGCTTTGGTTTAGCAGCTGATAGCTATGGTCGCCCGCAAAAATATTTACTGGATGATCAAGAAGGAATTTACTGGTCAACCAATGTATTGCAAGCTATCGATGCTCGCTCTCAAATTTTGGATATTGAAGAAAGTCTGCAAGGTGATAAATATTCAATGATTCGCGATTTTTATTTACAACGCAAAGCATTCCAAATCGCGGAGAAACGTGGTGATTCGAATGATATCTCTTTCGTTGGGGATAGCGATGATTTAGATAATGCTTCATCTGAAGAACAATGATGTATCGCAATCAACATTTACAACGTTCTGTATTGTCAGCACGTTTAACTGCTGGCAATGCTTTGATTTAAGTCATCTTTCATCTATGATGAATTTATAATGATCATACAAAGGATTGGCTATTCATCTATGTATTTCATTCAACCCACGCGTTCCATACCTTGTTTAGATCAAGCTTTAACAGAGTTACCAAGTTTGCAAATCATTCAAATTGATGACTTGGATTTATACGATCAAACAATTATTGCTATTGCTGATGTACAAGATTTTTTAAAATATCAATGGAAATTACCAACAATTGTTCTTGCATTTGAACATGAAGGTGCAGCATTGGCACAGGCCTGGGAGCAAGGTGCTTTAGCGGGTTGGGTTTGGGATAATTTGCCTAAAAATCCTGTTCACTCTTTATTTAAGATAGATGCACAATATAAGCGTAATCAAGATAGTAGGGATTTACCCTCTGCTGCTGAATTACAAAAACGTCTTTTGCCCAATCCAATTGAACTACCAAATTATCAATTTGAATCTTTTTTCCAACCATCAGCCTATTTATCTGGTGATTGGTATGACTATTGGAAGTTAAATGATCATGAAGTGCTTTTTTATTTAGCAGATGTATCTGGTCATGGCGTCACAAGTAGTTTACTGACCTCATGGATGGCTGCTTTTCATGGCCGTTCAAAAACACCTCGTCAACTCATTCAAAAACTGAATGCAATGTTAGTTCAAGAAAATATTGAAAAACATATCACCATGGTTGCAGGTACATTAAACCTCAAAACCAATACCGTTTGTTGGTCTAGTGCAGGCCACTACCCTCCTCCAATTATTTTAGAACAGAACCGACCACCAAAAATTTTAACAACAAGTAGCTTTCCTCTAGGTTTAACTGAAGACTTAGAAGTTGAAGAACATCATTGTGTATTAAGCCATCACTCTCGGTTTATTTTGTGTTCAGATGGTGCTCTAGAGCCTTTTGATGGTGGACTCAATGATCAGTTCAACCAATTGGTCGAACATCTACAAAATGATTCATTTCAAGCACCAGATCATGTAGCAGATGATATTGCAATTCTCAGCATATGCCGAATGAATTAATATAAAAATCAAAAAGTTATTTTTTTAAAAGCATCTAACCACTTGTGTCTAGAATATCACTATGGGATAATTTTATATCCTTTCTCTGAAAATGGCATTTATATGTCAACAGGTCATGTTGAATATGCAAGTTTGAACGGAACGCATATTTTCAAGCTTATTGGCGAAGTCCGTGCTCATTCTTGTATAAGTTTAGACAAACTACTCAACAAGATTGAACAACAGCAAAATGTTGTTGGCGCAATCGTTGATTTAACCCAAACGACGTTTATTGACAGCACTGTTTTAGGTGTACTTGCAAAATTAGGTTTAAAGCTTAAACAAGTTCATCATATCCAAGCAGTTATGCTATCAACGAATCCAGATATTACAACCTTGGCCAACAGCATGGGGCTAGGGCAGGTTTTTGTGATTTTAAATTACTGTGGTGATCCAAGTGTTTGTACTTTAGAGTTGACTGAAGAACAACATGTCACCCACAGTGCAATGTTAAACACGGTTCTTGATGCACATAAAACACTTATGCGCTTAAACGAAAATAATCAAAATATGTTTGAACCTCTAGTTAAACAATTGCAGAAAGAACAAGATTGTTTAAATCACGATGTACAAAAACAAAATGCTTGATCGTTAAACTAACTATCGAGGCACCTACATGACCTTATTTGCTGTTTCCCAAATGAACTCTCAAAATGACATTGAAGCGAACTTCGTTGTCATTGAATCATTGATCCAGCAAAGTAAGGCTCAAGGTGCAGAACTCATCGTATTTCCTGAAAATTTCGTCTGCTTTGCTGCGGGTAAACAACGCGAAACGGCTGAACAATTTGAAAGTATTCAAGCTCGCTTAGAGCAACTTGCACATCGTTATGAAATTTGGATCATTGCAGGCACTCTGCCATGTCCTTTTCGCCCAAATGGCTCAATAATTACCGATAGTCGAGTTCGTACAGTTAGTCTATGCATTAGTCCAGAGAGAACAGAGGCTCGTTACGATAAGATTCACTTATTTGATGTGCAAGTCAGTGATGCTGTCGGAGGATATCAAGAGTCTAAATTCTTTGAGCCTGGCGAAGACGTTATTGTTGCAAAAACACCTTTTGGTCATATTGGTTTAATGGTTTGCTATGACTTACGTTTTCCAGAGCTTGCCTTAACACTACGCCAACACGGTGCCAACATATTAACTGCACCAGCAGCCTTCACCTATACAACAGGACAGTTACATTGGCAATTGTTGCTACAAGCGCGTGCGATGGATAGCCAATGTTATGTTTTAGGCGCAGCGCAGCAAGGTTGGCACGGCGAAAAGCGTCAAACATGGGGTCATTCAGGAATTACTGATAGTCGTGGTCAGTTATTGCAAATGGTCAATCATGAAGGTACTGGGTTAATTACCAGCGCTTTTGAACTTGAAGAACAAGAAATTGTGCGTTCATCAATGCCTCTAATGCAACATCGTCGAATCATCAACTACTAAATTCTTCTAAATCATTTATAAAACTTTCACTTTTTGACTCTAGCAGTCAATTTTTATGTAGCTATAAAAACTATGATCATGATTTAATAAGCATTATTCATCATCGTAGAACAAAATAAATACGTTCTGCTTGTAAGTTGATGTACCCTTCGCCACTCACAGCAATTAAGTTTTATTCATGTTTAAATTTATTCCTATTTTATTTTTTATAGGGGCAGCCGCACAAATCCATACTGCATCAGCAAATACAGAGGTTGATGTGGTTAGTTCTTCTTTACCTACTCCACAAAATTTATCACTGAACTTTTTTGGTCAATGGATTATTGGATGGGGAACAGGTGCTGAGGGTGCAAGACAACGTTTGAGTAGCATTCAACGTGAAGATGTTGAGATCATTAAGCAAAAAGGTACAACTTTAGAAATGATCAAAGCATGGCAAGAGTATTATGAACAAGAAGCACAGAAAAGTTTGGATAATCCAACCGCACGTTATCGAGCACGTTTGATGAAAAGAATCGCTGAATTTTGGTAGTTAAAATATCTGCATAAGTACGATCAGCATTCAAACGCTTCGTTATTTTTTATTTTAATCACCTGCAAACGCTTTAGCTATTCGTAGATCAAGATATACTTAATTGAATTGAAATCATTTAGAGATGTACATGGGCGAAGAACATAATCAACTGTTACTCGATAATCAGTTATGTTTTCTAATTTACTCGACCAATCTTGCCCTGCATCATGTATATCGCCAATTACTCGCACCACTTGGTCTGACTTATCCTCAATATCTTGTTATGCTCGTGCTTTGGGAAAAAGATCAGCTTACTGTGTCCGAAATCGGTGAAAGATTATTTCTTGAATCCTCTACCCTAACACCTCTACTGAAAAAACTAGAAACATTAAAATTAATTACTCGCCAACGTTCTACAAAAGATGAAAGACAAGTGATTATTACCCTAACTGGTCAGGGTGAAAAACTACAAGAACAAGCAATTGATATACCGAATCAAATTGCTCAAGCAGCCTCATGCACCCCTGCAACTCTATCTGAACTAAAACAGCAGCTCTCAGAACTGCGTCTTAATCTGACAAAATAATATACAAATTTACAAACCAATAACTTGTTTTTTAATTTATATCGTGTACGATTTAATTGTAAACAACATTTATTTAAAGGTAAGAACAAATGTCTCTAGAACAAGTCGTTTATCGTGCGAAAGCTAAAGCAACTGGTGGTCGTGATGGCCGTGCAACATCATCAGATGGTGTACTAGATGTTAAATTAGGTGTACCTAAAGAAATGGGTGGTGCAGGTGGTGAAGTCAGCAATCCAGAACAACTTTTTGCTGCGGGCTATTCTGCATGTTTCTTAGGTGCTATGAAATTTGTTGCAAACCGCGATAAATTTAAAATTAGTAAAGATGCATACGTTGAAGGCGAAGTGGGCATTGGCCCTATTCCAAATGGTTTCGGCATCGAAGTGACTTTAAATGTCTATTTGATTGGTATGGAACAGGCCGAAGCAGAACAACTTGTCGCAGCTGCTCATATTGTTTGCCCATATTCAAATGCAACACGCAATAATATTGATGTGAATTTCAATATTGTGACAACAGCTTAATTTTTAAGATAAAAAAAGCATGGTTAACCATGCTTTTTTAAATATTGAACTGATTTATTCTTCCGCAGCTTCGTTAGTGACACGTAAAACTTCCTCTAAAGTCGTTTTACCTGCCATAACTTTTAGTAAACCATCATCACGAATGGATGCTGCCTGACGTCGAGCATGATTTTCTAACTCATATTCTGCCGCATTGCCATGAATCAAACGACGCATAGATTCATCAACAGGCACAATTTCATAAATCGCTGTTCGTCCACTAAAACCAACATGAGAGCATTTTTCGCAACCATGGGGTTCTGGTAGTTCTAGATGTTCGTCTACTTTTAAGTGTTGGAAAACTTGACGTTCAAAATCATCTGCTTTGCGCCATGTTACACAATGAGGACAGAGTGTTCGAACGAGACGTTGTGCAATAACACCGATTAATGAACTTGCAAGCAAGAATGGTTCAATACCCATATCTTTCAAACGCGTCACTGCACCAATCGCAGTATTGGTGTGCAGTGTAGATAAGACCAAGTGACCTGTTAGAGATGCTTGCACCGCAATTTCAGCAGTTTCAAGATCACGAATCTCACCAACCATCACCACATCCGGATCTTGACGTAACATTGCTTTTAACGCACGCGCAAAGGTCATATCAACCTTGGTATTGACTTGTGTCTGACCAATCCCCTCCAATTGATATTCTATAGGATCTTCGGCTGTCAAAATATTACGTGTATTATCATTTAGATCAGATAATGCTGCGTATAAAGTCGTCGTTTTACCCGAACCCGTAGGCCCTGTAACCAAGATGATGCCATGCGGACGATGTACCAACTGCGTCAGTCGTTCATAGTCATTCTGCATTAAGCCCAAATGCGTCATATTCAAACGGCCCGCTTGCTTATCCAGCAAACGCATCACCACACGTTCACCATGAGAAGATGGTAACGTTGATACACGCACATCGACTTCACGACCAGCCAAACGTAAAGAAATACGACCATCTTGAGGAACACGCTTTTCAGCGATATCCAGTTTAGCCATCACTTTGATACGAGACACAAGCAAAGGTGCAAGTTCACGGCGCGGTTGCACGATCTCTCGTAATTGACCATCGACACGCAACCGTACAGAAAGCTTCTTTTCAAAGGCTTCAATATGGATATCCGATGCACTAACACGAATCGCCTCCGACAATAACGCATTAATCAAACGAACAATCGGCGCATCATCTTCTTGATCCATTAAGTCTTCAGCTTCAGGAACTTGATCTGCCAAACTCAATAGATCAGGATGATCCTCCAAGCCTGCTGCAACCTGTTGAGATTCGCCAGTATCACCAGCATAGCTAGAACTTAATAAGGCATGGAACTCTTGATCTGTACAAAGTTGATCATGAGCAGCTTTCCCCAAAATTCGACGAGCTTCCTGCAAAGCAATACGTGCGGTGTCCTTCCGTCGCACGATAAAAACTTGATCACCTTCATAACGCAGTAAAACGCCATGTCTTTTCGCAAAACTATAAGGAATTTGTATTTGTTTAAGTATTTGCATCACAAATTATAATGATGAAAGGGATAGTTGAGTGTACTCTAAGCAGATTACAGCGTGAAGTCTGTTTAGCATACTCACAAAGGAATTTTGCATCTTGTCTCAAAATAATCAATATGAAATGCCCCATTCCGACACTTTGAAGTGGTGGGGTGAACAACAGTTTGAAATACAACAAGCCAAAGCTTGGCAATTCGGTTCGCTGCTATTTCGCCTGACTCGCGGCATTAAAGAATGGCGCTTGGAATATCATCGCCCTTTTACCCAACATGATTACGAGCAACATTGGCAAGTATTAAACGATACTGAATTTGCGATGCCAAAACCCGCCAGCATTGAACGATACATGTTTCAAAAAACGAATGATTCATTCCTGTTAATGCCGCGTTTGGCTGATCGTTCAGTGGTAATTAAACCCGTTGATCCGATCTATATTCCTGCTGGGCAGCGAGGAACACTGTATATCAGCACGCCTCTTTGGATTGCAGGTTTAGTTGATGGTATTTCAGAGCCTCTTTTTGAAGTTCCAGTGATCCAACCTAAAGATACTTGGTTTGGTAAAGATGCTCAACATGGTGAAATCTGCTATGCAACATCTGTCGACGGTCGCACTGATTTAAATCTGTTAAAGCCACGTGCTTTTAGAGCAGTTACTCCAATTGAATTCCACAACATTAGTCAACATCAATTACGGTTTGATCGTATGAATGTTCCCGTCCCTGCACTACCGTTATTTTATAGTGAAGAAACAGGCAGACTCTGGACTTCTCAAATCAAAGTGTATTATGAAGGGGCAGATCAACCCGCGCGCATTCGTATTGAGAATAAAACACCAACCCAAGCTGGGGCTGTGACCTATGTCCATCCACCACGCGCACCAGGTGGCAACTTATTCAATATGTTTGATTCATTCTTTTAAGAGGTTGATATGGCGCAAACCAATATTCCTAAGGATGTCGCATCTAGCTTTACTGGCATCTTTACCAATATTAATTTAGAACGACTCAGTGAAATCACTGTTGCCGTGATTCTGTGCTTTATCGGCTTTGTCATCGCACGTTTGATATCGAATGCATTTATTCGAACGATTGGTAGCCGCTTTAATGCACATCAACGCTTGTTATGGCGTAGAGGTATTTTCTATTTTATTTTCCTACTCTTTATCATGACTAGCTTGAGAGAAGCAGGATTTAAAATCAGTGTCTTCTTGGGTGCAGCGGGTATCTTAACTGTGGCTTTGGGTTTCGCCTCTCAGACTTCCGCATCCAATTTAATTAGTGGACTGTTTTTGATTGGTGAAGGTTCTTTTGAGGTTGGAGATACCATTCAGATTACCTTGATTCGCGGACAAACGATTGAAGGTGAAGTCATCTCAATTGATCTATTATCCGTAAAATTACTCACCCTCGATAATGTTTATATTCGACTGCCGAACGAACAACTCATTCGAACTCCAGTCATGAATTTATCCAAATATCCAATTCGGCGTATCCCAATTACGCTTGCCATCAATTTCCATGAAGACATCATCAAAGTTAGACAAGTACTGTTAGACGTTGCAAATAGATACCCATATGTAATGGATGATCCTAAACCTGCTGTGACTGTTACAGCATTTAAAGAGTCATCGATTGAGATCCTTTTTGCGGTCTGGTGTCGTCAAGAAAACTATATTCAAGTGCGGGATGAAATGCAGGAACGCATCCGTAACGGTTTCCTTGATAATGAAATTGAGATTCCAGTACCGAAGATGGGGCTAATTGACCGACCTCAACCCTTAGCAAATGATGAAATAGATCAATATGCGAATCAGAAAGCACTGAAACGTGAAGGTAAAGAGAGCTAATCAGCTCTCTTTTTTATTTTCACTCAAGGTCGGTGGTAAAGGTGCTAAATATGCAATCACCAGCATGACGATACCCGATCCAATAAATGAAATCACTCGAGTTAAAGTTCCGCTTTGCGATAAGTCTAATAGCAATAGTTTTAACACCACAATTCCCAATAGCGCCGCACCGACAAACCAAATTTGGCGAATATGACGACGACTGGAAAAAGTCATTAGGATGAATGCCAAAATTACCCAGAGTAACGTCAAACTCAGCTGAACATCACCATTTGACCAAATTGCACCACCCCATAATGGTGTTCCAAGATAATGATGCATTGCACGCACAACAACACTGCTCAGTACAAATAAACCTGTCAAAATAGTCGCTACTTTAAAACCCCACTCAATTGACGATTCGACATTGAAGTCATGATGGTAAATCACCCAGAGCACACCGATGAACATCAACAAGCTCAATAAGTCTGTTGGGTTCAGCACTGGCAGGAAATAGAATTGCGTTGCTGAATATGGGTCAATATTCACAATCACCAGCCAAAATAAAGTGAGACACCAAATCGGGAACTGCTGAAGTTGTTGGATTCTATTGGAATAAAATAACCATAGACCGTACACAGCAGGAATAATCGCCAAGGCAACAACAGGAATGATTGGGAAAATCGCTAAACCAATGATTGCTAAACTTAGCCATAGCAGAGTCGCACCGATCATGAGTAATGTTTTTGATGACGTCGATTGCAAACTGATCAATGTACCTGCAAGAACAATCGCCGTTACGGCAAACGTTATTTGCGTTAAAGCACTCGGCCAATGCCAAATTACATAGACATTTGCAGCAAAGCTCTCTCCGTACAATAAAAATAACAATCCACTCAACAAAATCAATTGTACGTTATGCCATTGCATCCTAGATTTGAATTGAACAACCAAACTAAATAAAGCCAAACAGATAGTTGAGATCATCAAATAAGGGCTTAAGCCATAATGTTGCCAATGTAGATACTCAACACCTGCAACTGCACCTGCATACATCCCTAAAGCGAGGAAAACACCACTCAACATCCGTGCACTAAAATATTTTTCAACTTCTTGATAATGCAATAAATAGAAAGCCGAAATAAATTGAGCCGAAGCATAAATAACTGTACTTAAAATCGGGAAATGATCATTTGACCAAGCTTGGAATAACAATGCGACTGAGCTGAGTAACACCAAAGCTACACCAAGATAACGACTTAAACGATAACGTTCAGTCACTCCCCAAACAATCAGTGCTGTGCCCTGAATCACCCAGCCCACAGATGTCCAATGCGCTCCTTTCGCAAGTGGGAAAATCAGTGCAGTAAACACCATAGCAAGAATAAAAAAGCTTTTTGCCAAGATCGAAAGTTGTGGATGCTGACGTTTAATCCAAACATGCAGCAAAGTATAAGTTAAACTTAGAACAGCAGCTCCAATCGTAAGTGCCTGTGTTGAGTTATGCATCAGATAGGCGTGTAGTGAAAAACCCAATACAGGTACACTAAAAATCAGTCCAACGTCTAAAATAGGCTGCAAACGTTGGGCTTTGGGTTCTACCTCTTTAATTTGATTTTGAGCACGTAGCATTAATTGACTATATCTAATACTCAACCAAATAAATAACCCAATATGCAACCATAAAATCCAGTCTAAGGTATCGAATTGATGCGTCTCTGCATAAATCCCAATCGTTGTGCCTCCAATAAACATCGTGGCAAAAAATGCAATTTGGTGCAGGATTTTCCAAGGTTGAATAAAGTTAACCGCAGCCACGGCTAAGTTAATCAAAAAGTAATAGCCAAATAAGAAAATCACATCAGGATGATTCTGTGGAATAAGCAATGGTGCAAGATAAGCCATTGTTAATGCCAACATGGCCAAATATAACGCTTGCTGCTTTAAACTTAGGTAAACAGTTACTAATAATAAAATGACAAATAAAGTACTGGCTGTACCTAGACTGGCAATTACAGCAAAATGATGTGAAAAAATAAGTGTCAGAAACACAACGGCTAAACCAAGCCCCTGCAATGCGACCGCAAATAGTTGATTCTTTTTTTGCAACCAATAACCAGCAATAGTCGTCACCATCCCTGCACTGGCAATAAATCCCAACTTCACACCTAAACTAAGCTGCCAATGCTCACTGGCAAAACGCAATAATAAAACGATTCCCACCATCAACACGGCAACAGCGATTCTTAAAATCGGATTACCATGAATCATCCAATCGATCGCAGGTTGCCACCAAGCAGGTTGTTTTCGCTTCGTTTCAGGATATTCAGAAATTAGATTTTCATTAGTTTGTTTTTGTGGAATCGCTTGATCAGTTTGCATCCAAGTCGGATGATGATCATTTGCAAGCTCATTTGAGGTATAGGTTGGTGCTAATTCAAGATTTTGATCATCAATAGAAGCCTGAGGCGTTGGCATCTTAGTTTCAGCAGAATGTATCGCGTATTGCTCTAAATGCAATAAACGTGTCTGAAATGAACTGATGGTTTGAATCAAGCACAACATCAGAACTAATAAAGCCCCACCCGCTAACCACATCCATGTATTAGCATAAGCAAATAAAGTAACTAATGCAGATGCATAGATCACCAACTTTTGCGAAGTAATACTCGTTGATTGGGCAAAATAGCTCGGTGCAGTGCGTTCAAGCTGCTGCAAACGCTGATGAATTTCCGAAAGTATGTGCACAATTGCAACGGTTAGTCCAATTGCTGAAGCAACGACAATACCTTGCCATCTAAAGGCAATTGCGCAACCCAACAACACAGTCAAAGCAACCAAGACAATGACAATTCCCTGTTTATCTTTTTTATACATGGACTTATATCAGTTCAGATAACTTCATTGCAGCTATATTACTTGATCAGTCCATAAGCAACCCACTTTACATACAAAATTCTGCAATTTTTAGACGACATGGCAAGTCGTATTGATCCACCTCGAAATAAGACAGGCATGACTTTTTCACGTAAAATACGCATCAGTTCATAATAAGGATTTGCACAATGCCACCTTTTGTCTTGGTTGACGGGTCATATTTTTTATTTCGTGCTTTTCACGCTCTGCCGCCATTAACAACATCTACTGGCTTACACACCAACGCAATTCGTGGTGCAATTTCTGCAATCCAAAAATTGATGCGCCGCACTCAACCGACGCACATGGCAGTTATTTTCGATACACCTGAGCCAACATTTCGTCATAAATTATCGCCGATTTATAAAGGCGATCGCCCAAGCATGCCTGAGGAGTTGTCTCAACAAATCCCATATTTACATGCATTAATTAAAGCTCTAGGCATTCCTTTATACAGTCTGCCGGGCGCTGAAGCCGATGATATTATTGGAACACTTACCAAACGTGCACTCTCTGAAGGTCATCATGTGCTCATCTCAACAGGTGACAAAGATATGGCGCAGTTGGTCAATGAGCATGTCAAACTTGAGGATAGTTTTAAAGAACGTGTACTCGATGAAGCGGGTGTTTTAGAAAAATTTGGTGTACATCCACATCAAATTATCGATTATCTCACCCTCATGGGTGACGCATCTGATGGCATCATGGGTGTGCCGGGTGTTGGTGCAAAAACAGCAGCAAAACTCCTGACTGAATATGGCTCATTAAACAATATCATCGCCAATGTTGATCAGCTCAAAGGCAAAATTAGCCAAAATATTAAAGATAACTTAGACAACATCAAAATTGATCATCAGTTGGCCAGCATTGTCTGCGATCTTGATTTAGCTTTAGATTGGCATGATCTTAAACTTTCAAATCCAAACGTTGATCAACTCCGTGATCTTTACACTGAGCTAGAATTCCGTAACCAACTACAGTCTTTGGATCATCCGAATAATCCAAACAATTCTGCATACCAACAAACTTCAAAAAGTATCGTCAAAGCAGAACAGAAAACTGAGCAAGTTGTCACCGAAGATCATGCCAATCTTTCTAGTCAAGATGATCAACTCGGTACAGCCACCTATCATACGGTGCTCACCCAGCAAAATTGGAATGTATTGTTCGACCGAATGCAGCAAGCTGATCACTTTGCAATTGATACAGAAACCACCAATCTCGATTATCGCTTTGCGGAACTGGTTGGTTTTTCTATCGCCTTTGATGCGAATGATGCCTATTACGTACCTGTGGCACATGACTATGAAGGCGCACCTGAACAGCTTAATCGTGAGCAAGTTCTCGCTCAAATTAAACCAATTCTTGAAAATGACAACGTCAGAAAAATTGGTCATCATTTAAAATATGATGCACATATCTTTGCTAACCATGGCATTCATATTCAAGGTTGGTATTTCGATACCATGCTCGCTTCATATGTGTTCAATGCGGCTGCAACTCGACATGGTATGGATGATGTAGCACGAGTTTATCTCAGTCATCTCACGACAACTTTTGAGCAAATCGCTGGTAAAGGTGCAAAGCAAAAAACCTTTAATCAGATTGAACTCGAAATTGCGGCACATTACGCAGCCGAAGATGCCCATGTGACCTATCGTTTATATGAAGTACTTTCAGCAAAACTTAAAAGTAATCCTGAACTGGTCAATATCCTCCACAACATCGAAATGCCTGTGGCTCGCGTTTTGACAGGAATGGAAGAAGATGGGATTAAATTAGATCATCAATTTCTTGATCAACTCAGTGTCGAGTTTTCTGAAACGATGCAAACACTTGAGAATCAAGCAACTGAACTTGCAGGTGAAGCCTTTAATATCGCTTCGCCTAAACAAGTGGGCGAAGTTTTGTTTGATCGTCTCGGTCTGAAAGGCGGCAAAAAAACTGCCACTGGTCAATACAGCACCAGCGAAAGTATCTTAGAGAAAATAGAGCACCCACTAGCGGAAGTTATTTTAGAACATCGCGGGTTGGCTAAGCTGAAAAACACCTATACAGATCGTTTGGTCGAGCAATCACATGATTCAACACATCGTGTGCATACCAGCTACCATCAAGCACTCACAGCGACAGGTCGTTTGTCTTCAACTGATCCAAACTTACAAAATATTCCAATCCGCACACCCATTGGTCGTCAGATTCGTAGAGCCTTTATTGCACCTGAAGGACGTGTGTTATTGGCGGCCGATTACTCACAAATCGAATTGCGTTTAATGGCACATTTTTCTCAAGATGATGCTTTAGTCCATGCATTCCAACAAGGTCAAGATGTGCATCGCCGTACAGCATCTGAAGTTCTAGGTATCGCCATTGAAGATGTGACCAATGATCAACGTCGTCAAGCCAAAGCCGTCAACTTTGGTCTGCTCTATGGCATGTCTGAGTTTGGCTTAACTCGCCAACTTGGTTTTACCCGTGAAGAATCACGTAGCTATATTGCGCGTTACTTCCAACGTTATCCAGGTGTTTTGGACTATATGGAACGTACACGTCAGATCGCACGAGAACAAGGTTTTGTCGAAACGATTTTAGGTCGTCGTCTATATACACCTGATATTTTGGCAAGCAATAAAATGATTAAACAAGCGGCTGAACGTGCAGCAATCAATGCACCACTCCAAGGCAGTGCAGCGGATATCATCAAACTAGCGATGATCGCAGTTGATAAAGTATTACCTAAAGATCAAGCCAAGCTGTTATTACAAGTACACGATGAATTGGTGTTTGAAGCAGACGCAGACATTGCTGACGAGTTGTCCAAGCAAATTGCAGATGTAATGCAGTCTGTATTAGAAATATCAGTGCCCTTTGTCGTTGAAGTCGGACAAGGTCTAAACTGGGACGCGGCCCACTAACATATAAGCTAAAAAAAGGGACCGTGTTCAACACAGTCCCTTTTTATTTTCAAGTCAATTAAAGACCTGTTAATAACACTTTAGCTGCTTCATTCATTAAGATTTCAGCGACATACAAAGCCAAGAATGCCAAAATCGGAGATAAATCGATCATGCCCATGTTTGGGAGCAAACGACGGAAAGGCGCAAGCAATGGCTCAGCAAGTTCTTGAATCACTTCAATATAAGGAGAGCGAGTTTGTGTAAACATCACCACCCAACTTAAAATAATGGTTGCAAAAATCAAGTAACGACAGAAACGAATTAAATCTTGAATCATGGTCACAAAGGTTGTGATCACCAGATACACTGCACTATGTGGCATTTGCCCTGACAAATACATCAAACCAAATATTTTCAGTAAATAAAGAACAACCAACAGAGCTACAGCAGCCAAATTGACACGGCCCTTGCCTACTGTTGGAAAAATACGACTAAAAATATCTACAACCTTGGTAGCTTTCACTGTCGAAAGCACTACAGGGTTATAAGGACTTACTGCCGCCAATTGCATTAAAAAACGGAAAAAGACCAATAAAATTGCAACATTGATCAAAACACCAAAAATTAGCGCAGAACTTGCACCCATAATTGTCTTATCCTACTTAAACCGATTTAGTCTTGTCGCTCAACTCTTGTGCAAGCTCTTGGCTACGCTTTTGAGCTGCTGCAAGCGCTGCTTGAATGTTCTGTGAAATCTGAGCACGATCAAACACTTCTAAAGCCGCTTGAGTTGTACCATTTGGAGACGTCACATTTTTACGTAATTCCGCTGGAGAGTTTGAGCTCGTGATTGCCATTTGCGCTGCACCTAATGCAGTTTGTAAGGTCAAAGCTGTTGCTACTTTCTCATCCAAGCCTAAATTCTTACCTGCACGAATCATACTTTCCATTAAATAGAAGAAATATGCAGGTCCAGAACCAGATACAGCTGTCACTGCATCAATTTGTGCCTCAGTATCTACCCAAATCGTTAATCCTGTCGCAGCAAGAATCTGACTGGTTAATTCACGATCCTGAGCATTTACGGCTTCAGATGCATAAATACCATGCGCACCCGTTTGAACAAGTGCTGGGGTATTTGGCATCACACGCACAATACGCTGACTACCACCGATCAGGTCTGAAATTGTTTGAATTTCAGCACCAGCAATAATCGAAATGACGAGTTTATCTGATAACAAATCTTTTAATGGTTGTAATACCGTTGCTAAAACTTGAGGTTTTACCGCCAATACAACGACATCTGCATTTTTAATTGCTTCAAGATTATCTGTTGTGGTTTGGATGCCTTTTTCTTCCAAAATTTGGCGAATTTGCTCAACAGGATCAGAAACCGTGATACGGGTTGTTGGCAATCCACGCGAAAGCAATCCCCCAATCAAGGCTTGCGCCATATTACCGCCGCCAATAAAACAGATATTTTGATTCAATGATGTCGCCATGTTCTACTCGTCATGTAAAAAAGACTGAAAAGAAAAATTATTACAGTCAGTAATTAAACTTGGTTGCCAACCGCCCTGCTCTAGATAATCAGATTGCGCCAACCAAAAACCTTTTGGGCTAAAGACCCCAAGCATAACATTATCCAAGACTAATATTTGAATTGTATGACGTAACCAAGGCAAAATCTGTGCTTCTTGAATTGCTTTTTTCAGTGGCCTATGTCCAACTCGCCCATAGAGATGAATTTTCTCACCACCTTGACGCTTAATCAGCTTTAAATTTTGTCCTAATAATTTTGTTGAAAGCCCAATTTTTTGCGTATCAATTTTATATCTTCCTGAAGCCATCTGAATAAAATTTCCGATTTGATAATACTGCTCTATGCAATTGGGGAACGGAGAAACTTTTTCTGCATACAACTCATCATAGCGAAGTCGATACAATTTCTTTTGATAACGCACATAATAATGCTGATTGATATGCAAAGTTGCTTGAGCATCAGGCTTTGCTAAAATGACTTCCTGCTGTAGACGTTGCACCATGTCAAAGCTAGGTCGATATTGGTCTGTTCCTTTGATCCATGCTGAGAGTAATTGACGTTGTCGTGCTTCAGATCGCTGCAAAAGCGCATCCAAATCTAAGACATTTTCAGTCACACATTGCTGTATATCGTTTTTTAAAACATCATTTAAGATTTCAACAGCATCTTGCATTAAATAGCTGCTACGCGATATTGCATCCTGCATTTTGGGAAAACGTTGTTGTAAAACAGGCCAAAGCATTTCTCGACACCACGCACGATCATAATGCGTATCATGATTGGTTGGATCAGTCACATAATCAAGACTGAGTTGCTGTGTCCATTGTTCAATACGTTCGCGACTTAACTCGAGAAAGGGTCGCCAAATGGTCATCTCACGACGAATATCTATCCGTTGCATTGCAGACAAACCATTTACACCAGCACCCGAAAGCAAGCGCAATAATACTGTCTCAGCCTGATCTTGCTGATGATGGGCCAATACGAGAATTTCATTGGGTTGTAAGTGCTGCTGATAAGCTTGATAACGTGCTTGGCGTGCTTGTTGTTCTAGATTCCCAGTTTGAACCGAAACTTTTTGAATAATGCAGGGAATATTGAGTTGATCTGAATGCTGTTGAACTAACGCCCCCCAAGCTCGGCTCGCCTGTTGCAATTGATGATCAACATAAAGGGCGCGAGTATGTGTTGGGAAAAGTTCAGCCATCAGATACAGCAACAGCATGGAATCCATGCCGCCGCTACACCCAATCAAAAATTGAGTTTGTTCTGAGAAATGCTGTGTCTCTGTTAAGACGCGATGCCTAAATTGCTGCTTCCAAACTTCATTAAACGTTGATAACGTGCTTCGCATCGTTCTTGAGCACCCATTGGTTGCAATTCATCTAAGGCTTGCTTTAATACAGCTTTTAAATCATGCATGACTTGCTCAGGGTTTAAATGCGCCCCTTCACCTTCATCCACAACATATTCAACAACACCTAAAGTTTTTAACTTATCTGCTGTTAACGCAAGTGCTTCACTCGCTTGAGCCGCTTTATCTGCTGTTTTCCATAAAATAGACGCACAGCCTTCTGGAGAAATAACAGAATAAATACTATGTGACAACATGATCACGCGATCCGCCACCCCAATCCCAAGTGCACCACCAGACCCACCTTCACCTAAAACCGTTGCGATTACTGGCACTTTTAAGTTTGAAAGTTGCGCCAAACTCGTTGCAATTGCTTCAGCTTGGCCACGCTCTTCCGCGCCAACACCCGGATATGCACCCATGGTATCAACGAAAGTAAACACAGGTAAGTTAAAACGTTCCGCCATATCGAGTAAACGCTGTGACTTACGATAGCCTTCTGGGTTACACATACCGAAGTTATGCTGCAACTTTTCACGGGTACTACGCCCACGATGTTGACCCACGACCATCACTGGTTGACCATCAAAACGTGCAAGTCCACCAATCATCGCACCGTCATCACCATATAAACGGTCACCATGAAGTGCATCAAATTCAGTAAAGATTTCACTGACATAATCTAGAAATTGCGGACGTTCAGGATGTCGTGCAATTTGAACCGTAGCCCAAGCCTTGGACTGAGTCGCTTTATTTTTCATAAGTCGTAGATAATCCCTAACAAGGATGTATTGTTAATCAACAAAATTGTCTGACTGAATATTTAACTCAATGTCCCAATGCTTAAACTGCACCTGCTCATCATGCAGATCAGCAACCAATAAAGGCCATTGTTTAGCATCGCCAGAAACGCTTAGCTGCCATTGTTGATCATTTACAACACTCAGTTCAATGGCAGGAAGCATCTGATCACTACGACTATGGTTCAGCAAAACTGCGAGACGGAGCAATAAACAAAGATAAAGTAAATGGCTACCCCCCACCTTCATCAAGTCATTTTTTGCATCTGCTCGTAACTTACGACGATGATGCGAAACCAGATGTGAGAGATGATTTTGGTCAATTTGCGAGAAACCTGGAATGTCAGAATGTTGTAGCAAATAAGCTCCATGACGGTGATAACCACCATGACTAATTGCCAAACCAATTTCATGTAAATATGCAGCCCGTCGCAGTAAGTCACTGTCTTCCGTAGTTAAATGCAAAGATTGCGCAACCCCATCGAAAAGCTGCTGTGCTGTATTTACCACTCGTTCTGCTTGTTTTGGATCTGCGTTATAACGACCCATTAATGCTTGCACACTACGATCACGAATATCTTCATGCTTAAAACGACCTAACAAGTCATACATGACACCTTCACGCAATGCACCGTCAGAATATGCCAATTTGTCGATATCTAATACTTCATAAATGGCATATAAAATCGCAAGACCAGCTGGCAAAACTGCTCGACGATCTTCACGTAGTCCTTCAAAATCAATTTCTGAAACATTCTTAAATTTCAGCAAACGATCTTTTAACTTATATAAGCCTTCACGCGTTAAATTTTCTTGTTCGTCACTTAGACCTAAATTTACTGAGATTTGACGACAAGCTTTAATTGTTCCACTTGAGCCAACAACAGTATCCCAACCTTCTGATTTGTAAGTATTCGCAATTGCAGAGAGTTCTTTACGGGCAGCAACCACTGCTTTATCAAATGCTTTACTGGTGATTTCGCCATCAGCAAAATAAGCTTTGCTATATGCTACACAACCCATTTGTAATGATTCAGTATGTAATGGCTCAAACTCTTCACCGATAATAAATTCCGTTGAACCACCACCAATATCAACTACTAAACGTCGACCACCATTGGCCATGGTATGTGAAACGCCCAGATAAATGAGGCGAGCCTCTTCACGACCAGCAATAATTTCAATCGGTTTGGGTAAAATTTCTGCTGCTTTTTGAATAAATTCGTGGCCGTTTTTCGCTTGTCTTAATGCATTTGTGGCAACAATCCGTAGACGATTTGGTTGCACTGAACTTAATCGCCCAACAAAGCGAGCTAAACATGCAAGCCCACGTTGCTGGGCAGCCTCTGTTAAATTCTTATTTTCATCTAGTCCAGCAGCTAACTGTACTTTTTCTGACATTGAAGCAACTTTCTTAACTTCACCGTGATCAACACGAGCAATTGCGAGATGGAAACTATTCGATCCCATATCAATCGCAGCAAGCAATTCTTCATCAATCAGAAAATCAGACATTATTTATATAAACCCATGTTCAATTCACGCATTAGAGTAATTCACATGCTTACAATTTTAAAGTCATTTTAAGCAATAAAAGTACCGTATTTAATTTTTTATTGCTGAAATGATTGTTTATGTCGATGCTGAACATCGTCAGCATCCATTGGACTTTTATCTACTAAACTTGAATAATCAGAACAAACCCTTACATTGAGTAAAGTAGCGATGTAATATTCATCTTGATGATGATTGAATTCGCACTTTATTTCTTATTTTTGGAGCAACCTCATGTCTGCGACTATTGTTAATACAACTGATGAAAACTTCCAAGCAGATGTTTTAGATGCTGAAACTCCTGTACTTGTTGACTTTTGGGCAGGCTGGTGTGCGCCATGTAAAGCAATCGCACCTGTACTTGAAGACTTGTCTAACGAATATGCAGGTAAAGTAAAAATCGTAAAAGTCGACGTGACTGCATGTGAAGATACGGCTGTGAAATACAATATCCGTAATATTCCAGCACTATTAATGTTCAAAGGCGGTGAAGTTGTCGCTCAGCAAGTTGGTGCTGCGCCACGTTCAAAACTTGCTGCATTTATTGATCAAAATATCTAATTTAATTTAGGTTATCGATCCCTCAGAAATACGCTATTCAATTGATGGCGTATTTCTGAGTTTACATTGACAAATTTCTTTATTTAACCTATATTACTGGATCAAGAAGCTTTGAATGGAATCTACTTCATTGCACTTCTTACAAGACACAAAACATAAGATCGCCGCTCGGCAATAACAATTGTTTTCACATTTCTCTCTGAAACAATGAACCAGACTACTGAATTGTGGTTGTGTAAATACAATTACATCAGCATGTATGTATGCGGTCGATTTTTACTCTTTCCCTAACATAGTCCTCCACTTATTCCATTCTGTCTGACCACTTATGAACTTAACTGAACTCAAGAAAAAACCCATTGGCGAACTCATTAAAATTGCGGAGTTTATGGGCCTTGAAGGCATGGCGCGTAACCGTAAACAAGATATTATTTTTGCTATTTTAAAACGCCATGCAATGAATGGCGAAGAAATTTTTGGTGATGGCGTTCTAGAAATCCTTTCTGATGGTTTTGGTTTCTTACGCTCTGCGGCTGGTTCATATTTAGCAGGCCCTGATGACATTTATGTCAGCCCATCACAAATTCGCCGCTTTAATTTACGTACTGGTGATACCATTACAGGTACTATTCGCCCACCAAAAGAAGGCGAACGTTATTTTGCTTTATTAAAAGTAAACCAAATTAACTACGATACACCTGAAAACTCACGTAATAAAATTCTATTTGAAAACCTTACGCCATTATTCCCAACCGAACAATTGGTTATGGAACTCGGTAACGGTACAACAGAAGATTTAACCTCCCGTGTCGTCGACTTGATCGCACCAATCGGTAAAGGTCAACGTTCTATTATTGTTGCACCACCGAAAGCGGGTAAAACAATGTTGCTGCAAACAATTGCTCAATCAATTGTGCGTAATAACCCAGAAGTCTTCTTAATTGTACTTTTAATTGACGAACGTCCTGAAGAAGTGACTGAAATGGAGCGTACCGTTCGCGGCGAAGTGGTTGCATCAACATTTGATGAAGCACCTGCTCGTCATGTTCAAGTTGCCGAAATGGTCATCGAAAAAGCGAAACGCCTAGTTGAACATAAAAAAGATGTTGTGATTCTACTCGACTCAATTACCCGTTTAGCACGTGCATACAATACTGTGATCCCATCATCAGGCAAGGTGCTTACAGGTGGTGTGGATGCTCATGCTTTGGAACGTCCAAAACGTTTCTTCGGTGCTGCACGTAATATTGAAGAAGGTGGTTCACTCACAATTATTTCTACTGCTCTTATTGAAACGGGCAGTAAGATGGATGACGTGATCTACGAAGAATTCAAAGGTACAGGTAACCAAGAGATTACACTTGATCGTCGTATTGCTGAAAAACGTGTATTCCCAGCAATGAATATCAAGAAATCTGGTACTCGCCGTGAAGAACGCCTTATGGGCGAAGAAAATCTACGTAAGGTTTGGATTTTACGTAAGTTACTACATCCAATGGATGAGCTTGCAGCGATGGAATTCTTATTAGATCGCATGAAAGAAACCAAAACCAATGATGATTTCTTTGATCAAATGAAACGAAAAGCATCAACCTAAATCATTATTTAAAAAGCTACCTTAATGGTAGCTTTTTTTATTTGGTTGACAGGATTACATAATATTTACATTTTGATTTAAATTCTCACAAAAACATCAATCCTTTGTTTTATATATTATTTTTTAAGAAAAATCAGAAAGATACAGCCTAAAACCGATATTAAATAAAATAATTATAGTTATTTTCTATCAAAAAAAAGCCAAATTCTGTCCATTTTTGTCGTTTTGTTGGACAGAACAGTAGTAATTCATGATTTGCTTTGATACGATAGCTCCAGACCAGTTAGGCTGCTCCCTGCGTTGTTACCTAAAGCGTTTAGGAATAATAAAAGCACAAACAGACTAGCTCAGGTTTTTTTTAATCTCACAATTTTATGAGAGTGATGCCATGTTATTCAAAAAATTTGCTGTTGTTGCTGCTATTGCTACTACTTTAGCTTTCGTTGGTTGCTCTAAGAAAGAAGAAGCTCCAGCTGCTGACGCTAACGCTGCTGCTTCTGAAGCTGTAGCTGCTGCTTCTGAAGCTACTGATGCTGTTGAAGCTGCTGCTTCTGACGTTGCTGCTGCTGCTTCTGACGTTGCTGAAGCTGCTTCTGACGTTGCTGCTTCTGAAGCTGCTCCAGCGTCTGCTGCTCAATAATCTATTTATAGATTATAAAAAAGAGAACCTTTCGGTTCTCTTTTTTTATGCTCAGAATTTGTATTATTTAAACAGAAATAAAAAAAGCAGATCAATCGATCTGCTCATTTCCAACGCGCTGTCTAAATTTTTGACCCGCTCTGAATGTCACCACACGACGGGCTGAAATTGGAATCTCCTCACCAGTCTTAGGATTACGTCCAGGACGTTCGCGTTTATCACGTAATTCAAAATTGCCAAACCCTGATAGTTTGACTTGTTCGCCAGCAATTAATGCTTGGCTGATCTCATCAAAAAATAACTCGACCATTTGTTTTGCTTCACGGCGATTTAAGCTAGTAAGCTCACTCAAATGGTCCGCCATCTCTGCTTTTGTTAATGCTGTCATGAGGCCCTCAATGTCGCTTGGTAAGTGTTTTCCAACACTTGAATAATGTTATCCATACCAGATTTAATTTCAGCATCTTCAAGCGTACGAGTTGGATGTTGCCATAACAATGCAAATGCCAAAGAGCGTTTACCTTGTTCAACCCCTTGCCCCGTATACACATCAAACAACCATGTTGAGTCTAATAACTCTCCACCAGTTTGCTTAATTAACCGCTGAATATCTCTTACCTCAATCTTATCAGAGATTAAAAGCGCAATATCACGTCTAACCGATGGAAAACGTGATAATTCTGTAAAATTAGATACATAAGATTGCAAAACGGCCTGCTGATCAAGCTCTGCAACCCAAGTAATGCCCAAATCAAGTGCATTTTCTAAAGATGGGTGTAATCGCCCTAAATAGCCAATTGACTTTCCATCAAGCAAAATTTCAGCAGATTGTCCTGGATGTAACCAAGCTCGCTCACTACGTGCGTACTCAACGTTGATACGACCCGCTGCCAAAATTTCTTCAATCTCACCTTTAAAATCGAAGAAATCCATTGCTTGTGGCTTTGCATGCCATGACTCAGGCACTAAAGAACCAACTGCAATTAGTGCTAAAGTTGGGATTTGCTTGAGATCATGAATATCTTTTGCATCTTGATAATCAAAACGCAAACCCAACTCAAAGAAACGCACACGTTGCTGTTGACGGTTTAAGTTGTATTGTACACAAGGAATTAAACTTGATAACAAAGTACTACGCATTGCCGCCAAATCACTTGAAATTGGATTAGCAAGCATCAAAGGCTGTACATTTGGATTAAGTTGTTTTTCAAGTTTAGCGTCAGCAAAACTAAAACTAATTGCCTCTTGATAACCCAATGTTGCAACAGTTTGACGTAACTGAGCCGTTTCAAAACGATCTTGGTACGTCTCTAATTTCACGTCAATTTTTGGCAAACTGATCTGTATATTATCGTAACCATCAATACGAGCAACTTCTTCGATGAGGTCTTGATAGATTGCCATATCATAACGATGTGATGGTGGTACAACACTCCACTCACCTTGCGCAATCGTTTCAACCACACAACCCAAACGAGTCAGTGCATCAGCAATAAAATCACCCGCAACTTGATAGCCAAGCAATTGATCAACTTGTGCTTGTTGCAGCTTAATCGCTTCACGTTTTGGTAATAAATCTGTTTGTTCCGCCACTGTAATTGGTGCAAATTCACCACCAGCGAAGGCTTGAATAAGTTCAGATGCACGATGCATCGCGATCATAGGTAATTCAAAATCAACACCACGTTCATAACGCTGTGATGAATCAGTATGCAAGCCGAAACGACGTGCACGACCAGCAATTGCTAATGGCGCAAAGAAAGCACTTTCAAGAAAAATATCTTGCGTATCATCAGTGACCGACGAAGCTAATCCCCCCATAATCCCTGCGATTGCCAAAGCTTTCTGATCATCGGCAATGACCATGATGTCATCTTGCAATTCAACGTCTTGATCATTCAACAATGTTAATTTTTCTTGCGGCTGCGCTTGGCGAACGTGTATCGAACCTTCGATTTTAGTCAAGTCAAAGGCATGCATCGGTTGACCTAGTTCAAGTAAGACATAGTTAGTGATATCAACCAAAATACTATGGCTACGGATCCCTGAACGCGTTAACGCTTGTTCCATCCACTCAGGAGTAGCTGCTTTAACATTTACATTTTTAATGATACGACCTAAATAACGAGGTGTGCCTTCTGTGCTAATCGTTACGGTTTTTTCATCGCTAATAGTTGCTGCAATTGATTGAATTTGAGGTTCATTCACTTGTAATTGGTTAATGACAGCAATTTCACGCGCAATACCACGAATACTAAAACAGTCACCACGGTTTGGCGTGATACTGATATCAATCACATTGTCATCAAGTTTCAAATATTCACGAATATTCACGCCCACTGGTGCATCAGCAGGTAATTCCAACAAACCATCAATTTTATCTTCTAAATCAATTTCAGAAGCACCGCAAAGCATCCCTTGTGATTCCACACCACGCAGTTTGCCTTTTTTAATTTTAAAATCACCCGGTAACACGGCACCAATTGTTGCAACAGGCGCTTTCATACCAACATGAACATTTGGAGCACCACATACAATTTGTAGCGGCTCACCCGAACCAATATTTACTGTTGTTACACGTAAACGATCAGCATCTGGATGTTGTTCAACCGTGAGAACTTCACCAATCACCACACCTGTGAATGGCTTCGCAACTGGTGCTAATTCATCCACCTCCAAACCAAGCATAGTCAACTGATCAGAAAGTATTTCGCTATCAATCGCTGGATTAACCCAAGTGCGTAACCAATTTTCACTAATTTTCATCTGTATAAACCTTATTTAATCCTGAAAAAACTGTTAGGCAAACTGGCGTAAGAAACGCACATCGTTTTGATAGAACATACGTAAATCATTGATGCCATAACGCAACATCGCAAAACGCTCTACCCCTAAACCAAAAGCAAAACCTTTGTATTTATCAGGATCAATCCCTGCAGCACGAAGTACATTTGGGTGCACCATGCCACAACCTAAAACTTCTAACCAACGGCCACGCTCATCCATGATATCCACTTCTGCACTTGGCTCAGTAAATGGGAAATAAGATGGACGGAAACGTACTTTTAAATCTTTTTCAAAGAACTCATTGAGTAGGTTAATCAATAAGCCTTTCAACTCAGCAAAACTGGTATTTTCAGCAACATACAACCCTTCGATCTGATGGAACATTGGCGAATGGGTTTGGTCAGAGTCACAACGATACACACGACCCGGACACACAATACGAATTGGTGGCTGACTCGTTTCCATGGTCCGAATTTGTACGCCTGATGTATGTGTACGAAGCAAATGTTTGGCATCAAAATAGAAAGTATCGTGCATTGCACGTGCTGGATGATGCCCTGGAATATTTAAGGCTTCGAAATTATGGTAGTCATCTTCGACTTCTGGACCGTGTGCAACTTGGAAACCAGCTTTAGTAAAGAATTGGCAAATACGTTCTTGTACTTGCGTCACAGGATGAATACTTCCCATACGCTGACCGCGACCAGGCAAAGTAATATCAATCGTTTCACTTGCTAATTTTTTTGCAAGCTCGGCTTGTTGTAATGTCTGTTGACGCTCAGTCAATGCTGCATTAATTGCTTCACGAACAGCGTGAATCGCAGCGCCTTGTACTTTACGCTCTTCAGGATCCATTTTTCCAAGTGCTTTCGACTGTTCTGCAAGCTGGCTTTTTTTCCCTGTAAATTGCACACGAGCTTGATCGAGTGCAGCAAGGTCTTGAGCCGCTGCAATGGCAGCAAGCGCTTCAGTGGTCAGGGCTTCCAGTGACATAGTAACTCTCAAAGCAACAAAATTTAAAAATATAATAAAACGCTATAGTTTATCAGCTTTTTACCTGTTTTATGAAGCTAAACCGTGGTTAAAATTGGAGCCTTAATAAGTTTTACTTTATGGATGAAACAATAATAATATGAAATAGATACAGTTATTTGTCGTTAACGCTAGCCAATAATTTAATAAAATGTATAAGATAACGATATCGTCAATGAGAAATGACCAAGATGGCACTTGATCAAATTTGGAAGCAACAGCTCACACTTGTCACATATGGTAATGAGTTTCTATCTAGAGACCTCAATTTCAGCCGTTGGATTGAACATCCAATCTTCGAGCAACATAGTTTCAATTTTCGTGACTTGATATCGCAACATTTACTGGCACAACATTTCCAAATTTGGCTTGAAGGCCTAAAAAAACAAGGTGTGAAGAAGTTAAGTCTACATTTATCGAACTTGCTAAATGATGAACAAAACCCAAATGCCAATGTTGAACTATTCCCTTTTGCTCACTTTATCGTAAGCCACCAAGCCAATAAAAAGACAGCTTGGATCTGTGGGCATGAACTCGCAGAATGGTATAACAGTGATAATGATTTTGAAGCGCCAACTTCTCAAAGAAACCCTTTAAGACAAGAAACTTTTTGGGGCTATACCCTAAATGATAAACTTGCAAAAAAAGTTGATATTGATCTACAAAAGCTAAATTGGAATGATGTAACAAGGTACTTGGAGCGAGAACTCTTTGACAGCAAATACGCTCAATACTTCTCAGAACCAGCACAACAAGACTTCCCATTTTATGGTTATGAAGTTGACCATAGCAGTATTTCAAGTCATCAACTTGCAATTATTCCAACAGATTATCCAGCTGATTGCGCCCATCGCTTGCTACATCGTTGCGAAGCATTGACCGAGTATTTAGAACAACAAAGACAACATCCTTATAATGAAGCTGGTGAACTGATCAGCCCTGAAGAACAAATTAGTTTACGTAATTTTTCCCAAAAGACGGATGATTTATTTTCTAAACTGATTGTAAAAATAGCGAACCATTATCAAACTGCCGAGCTGACCGCTGAGCCAGAGATCATTGATAGAACGATGGAAACATCACAACATTTCAATCAGGCGCAACATCATAAAGTCAGCACGTCTAGTGTGATTAAACTCATTGTTATCACAGTTATTATCTGTATCGCTGCTTATTATTTTGGACTATAAAATCCATCATTTTTATACAGTATTAGAGTTCCCACTGATAAAGTAACTCTGTTATGCCCTCGCCGAACTCTGGCAGTTCGGCTTCACCTATTAACTTAGCGCCCATTTTTTCATAGAAGAAGCGACTTGGATTTTTATTAAACACTTCTAGTCGAATGAAAGCATAACTTTGACTGAGCGCGTGGCTATAAAACTGTTTAAACATTTGACGACCAATACCCTGATTTTGAGTTCTTGCAAACAAATAGAAAGCTCGAATTTCAGCAACATCATTATTAGGATTTAAATAACCATCCAAAAAACCAAGTACTTGATCATTTTCCACATAAACCAACAATTGATGCTCGACACTTATATAAATTTCTCGCCATAACAAGAGTTTTTCTTGAACATCAAGTTGATCCAATATCTCCTGTTTAATGATATTTGTATATGTCTCCTTCCAGCATGCAATATGCACTGCGGCAATTTGAGGCAAATCATTTGAAGTGGCTAAGCGTATTTCACCATTATTCAACTGCAGCAATACGATTTCCTCGATATCAATACTTTTGAACCGATTGAGTCAGTCCACAATACTCTTTTGAAGTTTCTAATCTATGAGTTGTTCTCGAACACGCATTAAAGCGAAACCTAATAGATTTAAACCTAACCATTGAGACGGATCCTGAATATGTTCATGTTCCTGAGCCATTCCTATACCCCAAATCTTATCAACTGGCGATGCTTCAACTAAAACGCAATCCTGTGTATTTACCAAAAAATCCCTTAGCGCTGAATTTTGAGAAAATTTAGCAAGGTTTGCTTGTACAACAATATCAAAACGCTTTTCTTTCCAGATCTGATCATCATAATGCTGCACTTTTCGTCCCAGTTGTTTAGCCTCATTTGGATGTTTAACTTGCAAAATTTGTGCAAAAACCAGTTCATCATTAAATAATTTTGCTTTTTGCGCCATCATATAATGCTCAGCCGTGAGATATTCAATGCCATCCAATTTAAATGTTGATGGATACCACTGGCTCAAACAACTTTTATCAACAAGATCAGCTTGTTTGGGTGTATGTCCCCAAAAATATAAATATTTAAACTTTTGTCCTTGTTGGATGTAATGAATTAAATCATTTAAGAAACGGTCATCTTTCATTGTTGATCTCAAATTATTATCTATTATTAAAAATTAAATACTTTAAAATAAAAAAGACCGCTAAAAGCGGCCTTCTTTTGAATCTCTAAGCTTATGCAGCTAATGCGCATTTAGCTTTTTCAGCTAAAGCAGCAAATGCTACTGCATCATGCATAGCGATGTCAGCTAATACGCGACGGTCGATGATCACTTGAGCTTTTTTCAAGCCATCGATCATACGGCTGTATGACAAACCGTTTTGACGAGCACCAGCATTGATACGCGCAATCCATAAAGCACGGAATTGACGTTTCTTTTGACGGCGGTCACGGTAAGCATATTGACCAGCTTTGATTACCGCTTGGAACGCTACGCGGTAAACGCGTGAACGAGCACCATAGTAACCTTTAGCGCGAGCAAGAATTTTTTTGTGACGGCGATGAGCCTGTACACCACGTTTTACACGAGCCATTTATAATCTCCTTAGATGTATGGGCACATAGCACGAACTGATGCAACGTCACTTACGTGAACCATTACACAACCGCGCAATTGACGGATACGCTTAGCAGATTTTTTGGTCAAAATGTGGCGCTTGAATGCTTGTTTGCGCTTGAAACCGTTTGCAGTCGCTTTAAAGCGTTTAGCTGCACCACGGCGAGTTTTTAACTTAGCCATAGTAACCTCTTTTGAGCACCTGTTCGGCACGTTTGCACTATTACAAATCGACCTGCAGGTAAGGAAGGCAGTATCATATAGCATCTATGAATAAAACAAAAGTAAAATGCTCATTTTTTGACAACAAAGCATTTATTTTTGCCAAACGTTATTTCCCATAACTAATTCTCAAAATATGAGAAAACTATAAAAAATAACCCCCTATAATATGTGAAAAATATTGAATCCTCACAAATATGTCTATACAGAATGATGCATTCGCGGCATTACGTTATCGCGATTTTTCGATTGTTACCCTCAATCAATTTTGCCTCACACTGGCTATTTTGATTCAAGAAATTATCGTTGCATACTCTCTCTATCAGATTACGCGAGACCCGTTAACGCTCGGTTTTATTGGTCTAGCTGAAGCTATTCCTTTTATCGCACTTTCATTATGGGGCGGTTATTTCGCAGATAAGCTAAATAAACAAACAATTATGAAAATCTGTTTGTTCTTTGCGATTCCACTCCCCTTGATTCTCTGGAGTTTATTCCATTTACATGGTTTAGAGAAAATAGGCATAACCGCGCTATCTTGGGGAATTTACGCTGTTATTTTTGCACTCGGAACAATTCGAGGGTTCTACAATCCTTCAGCAACATCTTTAAAACCATTTTTAATTCCCCGTGAACTCTATGCCAATGGTGCAACATGGACCACGATTGGTTGGCAGAGTGGTGTGATCATCGGCCCCATGCTCGGTGGTTTCATGTTGGCATTCATGGGAAGAGAAACAAGCTTATTTGCTGTTACTGCGTTACTCGCAACTTGCTTTGTCTTAATTACGCGATTACAAAAACGCAGTTTTCCAAAAATGGAAACTGAAAATGTCTTACAAAGCCTCACTGATGGATTCCGTTTTATTTGGAAAACTAAAATTGTTTTATGGGCCATTTCTTTAGATCTGATTTCAGTTCTATTTGGTGGTGTGATTGCACTACTGCCTATTTTCGCCGAAGAAATCTTAAAAGTCGGCCCCGAAGGCTTAGGTTATCTACGTGCCGCCCCTTCAATTGGCGCACTGATCACCATGATCGTGCTTACCAAATTTCCACCGATGCATCACGCATGGCGTAATATGCTTTTAGCCGTTGCTGGTTTTGGTATTTTTACGATCTTATTTGCATTCTCAAATAACATGTGGCTATCACTTTTTGCACTTGCTATGACTGGTGCGTGTGATAGTGTTTCTGTTGTTGTTCGTCAAACTGTTTTACAGATTTTCCCTCCGGAGAATATGCGAGGTCGTGTTGCTGCGGTCAATGGCATGTTCGTTTCATCAAGCAATGAACTCGGTGCTTTTGAGTCTGGTTTAGCAGCTAAATATATGGGAACCATTACTGCAACCATTTTTGGTGGTTGCATGACACTGGCAGTTGTAACCTATTGTTGGTTTAAAACCAGTGATCTGTTTAAAGTGGATATCACCAAAGGGTCTGATCATTAATCAAACAACAAAGGGACGGTTTAAAACCTTCCTTTTAATCTAAAAAATACCTAAATACAGCGCATACAAAGTTAAATATCGCCCACCTTTGGCAATCGTGACGATCAATAAGAATCGCCAAAAATTTTCTTTCATTAAGCCTGCGATTAAGGTAATCGGATCTCCGATTACTGGTGTCCAACTTAATAGCAATGAATAAAAACCATATTTATGATAAATCTGCTGTGCTTGTAATAATCGCTGTTCTGAAACAGGAAACCAGTTTTTATCTTTAAAATGTTCTATTTTCAGACCTAGCCACCAGTTCACACATGAACCAAGCACATTACCTAAAGTAGCGACGATAAGCAGATAAATAGGATTTGCCAAACCTTTTACAAGCAGAGTCATCAAAACTGCTTCTGACTGTAATGGTAATAAAGTTGCAGCCCCAAAAGCCGATATAAATAACAACCAATAACTCATGAGGCGTACATAAACATAATAGAAAGTTAAACTTGAATCGACAAAGCTTTTTGAATTGCAGGACGTGCTGTTAAACGCTCAATATAATCTTGGACATAAGGATAATCCTCAAGCTGAATTCCCTGCCACTCATAACGCAGTGCCCAAGGTAGGATTGCCATATCTGCAATTGAATATTCACCAGCAACAAACTTCTGACCAATTAACTGTTTATTTAACACAGCATACAAGCGCTTAGTCTCATTCACATAGCGCTCTATTGCATAAGGAATATGTTCTTTAGCAAACTTATTAAAGTGATGATTCTGCCCTAGCATTGGACCAAATCCACCCATCTGCCACATCAACCACTGCTCAACTTCAACACGCTCTTGTTCATTAGTTGGATAAAATAAACCAGTTTTTCGACCTAAATATTGTAGGATCGCACCCGATTCAAAGACGGAGATCGGCTCTCCACGAGGGCCATTTTGATCTACAATCGCTGGAATTTTATTGTTTGGAGAGATTTTTAGAAAATCAGGTTGGAACTGATCATTTTCTAAAATATTGATGGGGAAAATTTTATATTCGAGTCCCATTTCTTCTAAAGCAATTGTTATTTTATGCCCATTGGGAGTGCCCCAATAATATAAGTCAATCATTTATGTTGCCCTATTCATCTTTATTTTGACTGTTGTTGCGTTATAGCACACTTCACTTATCACGATCAGTAAACAAGCACGAAAAGAAACAATAAAAATGTTCTTAAAGAGCATGTTATGCAAATTACACTTGGCTTTCCAAAAATGCTTTTGCTTTTTCTCCAACAAACCTACGCCCGAGATTATCGCCTTGAATCCATTCATCAACAGAAAACAATTCAAACATCCCAACTTTGAATAGCGTTGGGATTGCGAGTATGAGTTCATCCTCAACTTCACCACGAACACCAGTGTTATACAAATTGATATTGTGCAACATTGTTGCGACTGTACCCGTTTGCACACGACTACCATCTTTAAGTTTTACTTGAGGTAAAATCTCACCATCTTGCACAACTTTTTGATTAATTTCGGAGAGTTCAGTTGACCCTGTTATTACTGTCATTTATTTCTCCTTTCTAAAATAGTGTAATTATCAACTAATATTATCATATTTAGATTTGCTTTATTTTCTTTACTCACAAGACTTGCGAACATAAAAAAGCACCGCAATAGCGGTGCTTTTTTATTAAGAAAAAATTATTTTTTCTTTTTCGGACCAAGTAACATGCCCATTTGACGACCTTCCATCTTTGGTGCTTGTTCAACAACACCAAACTCAGCAACGTCAGCCTCAATTTTCTGTAATTGAGCCAAACCAAGCTGCTGATGCGCCATTTCACGACCACGGAAACGCAAGGTAATTTTCACCTTATTTCCTTCTTCAAGGAAACGTAAAATTGCACGCAATTTTACTTGGTAATCACCTACATCCGTTGCAGGACGTAATTTGATTTCTTTCACTTGCACTTGATGCTGTTTTTTCTTCGCATCTTTTTGCTTTTGTTTCAAGTCAAATAAGTGCTTGTTGTAGTCCATGATTTTACAAACAGGCGGTTCTGCATTAGCAACAATCTCAACAAGGTCAAGATTTGCCTCTTCAGCAGCACGTAATGCTTCATTTAATGAAACGACACCTTTTTGTTCTCCATCTGCAGCAACGAGGCGTACTTCTTTTGCACGGATCTCGTCGTTAATTGCAGGACGGTTACTTTTAGCACCTTGTTGTTGGTTACGGTCAGGCTGTTTAATCTTTATTACTCCACAATGTACCGGCCGCGTTCGGCAACGGCAGATTTCACTAGGTCAATAAATGCATCTACTGACATAGTACCTAAATTTTTTCCTGAGCGAGTACGCACATTGACTGTACCTTCTTCAACTTCTCGGTCACCAAGAACTAGAAGGTATGGAATACGCTCTAGAGTACGCTCACGAATCTTAAATCCGATTTTTTCATTTCTCAAGTCAGAAATAGCACGTAGACCATTTTCTTTGAGTTTTGCGACCACTTGCTCGCTTGCTTCAGCTTGTGAATCGGTAATGTTCATTACACAAGCTTGGATTGGTGCAAGCCAAGGTGGCATGAAGCCCGCATAGTGTTCAATTAGTATACCAATAAAACGCTCAAAACTGCCAAGAATTGCACGATGCAACATGACTGGTTGATCACGATCATTGTCTTCAGTGACATAAGAAGCATCTAAACGGATTGGCAAGTTGAAGTCACATTGGATCGTACCGCACTGCCATACACGGCCTAAGCAGTCTTTCAATGAGAATTCAATCTTCGGTCCATAGAATGCACCTTCACCTGGTTGTAAGTCCCAAGCTAAGCCAGCATCATCTAAAGCATCTGCCAAAGATTTTTCAGCTAAGTCCCAAAGTGCATCGTCACCTACACGTTTTTCTGGACGTGTAGAAAGTTTCATTTGCACTTCTTCAAAACCAAAATCTTTATAAACATCTAAAGTCAGTTTAATGAAGTCAGCAACTTCTTTACCAATTTGTTCTTTAGTACAGAAAATGTGTGCATCATCTTGTGTAAAGCCACGAACACGCATAATACCGTGTAAAGAACCTGATGGTTCGTTACGGTGACATGAACCAAACTCCGCTAAGCGAATTGGTAAATCACGGTATGATTTCAAACCTTGGTTGAAGACTTGCACGTGACAAGGACAGTTCATTGGCTTCACTGCATAGTTACGACTTTCTGAATGTGTCGTAAACATATTCTCAGCATAGTTTGCCGCATGTCCTGATTTTTCCCACAAAGTAAAATCAACAATTTGTGGTGTCTTAATTTCTTGATAACCATTGTCTTGTTGAACTTTACGCATGTATTGTTCAAGTACTTGGTAAATCGTCCAACCATTCGCATGCCAGAACACCATACCCGGTGCTTCTTCTTGCATATGGAATAAGTCTAATGCTTTACCAATTTTACGGTGGTCACGCTTTTCAGCTTCTTCGATACGTTTGATATATGCTGCAAGCTGTTTCTTATCAGCCCAAGCAGTACCATAAATACGTTGTAACTGTTCATTCTTTGCATCACCACGCCAGTAAGCGCCAGAGATTTTTGTGAGCTTGAATGACTTTAAGAATTTAGTATTGGGTACGTGCGGACCACGGCACATATCCAAATAATCTTGATGGTAGTACAAGCCCATTTGAGTTTCCTCTGGCATGTCTGCAATCAAGCGTAGTTTGTATTCTTCTCCGCGCGCAGTAAATTCAGCAACCACTTCATCGCGAGGTGTCATCTTTTTAATGACATCATAATCTTGATCGATGAGCTTTTTCATACGCTCTTCAATCGCTGCCATATCATCCAAAGTAAATGGACGAGGCATCCAGATGTCGTAATAGAAACCTTCTTCGATCACAGGACCGATCACCATTTTCGCTTCTGGGAACAACTGCTTAACTGCATGTCCTACCAAGTGCGCACAAGAGTGACGAATGATTTCTAAACCTTCTTCATCTTTAGGGGTAATAATCTGAACTGTTGCGTCTTCTGTGATCAAATCACAAGCATCCACCAAGCGATCATTGATACGACCTGCAACGGTATTTTTTGCAAGACCCGGACCAATGCTTTGAGCAAGTTCCATCACGGAAATCGGTTGATCAAACTGTTTTTGATCACCATTTGGTAAAGTAATGATTGGCATAATAGAATCCTTAAGGAGTGATGCCCCGCACAATGGAGCATATCACCGCGAGATTATGTATTGAGGAGAACCTCAAAAGATAAAAAACGGCGGATAAAAAAGTATCCAAGATTTTACACAGGTTTAGCTGAGGATGAAACCTCTGAATCAGAAAAACCCATATACAAGACTAAAGCCTAAATGATTTAGACTAAACGACACACTATGTTTATATAGATATAAAAGACAAAAACAGAAATGGAGTTAACACATGGTTAGTGCATATGATGAGTTACCGCGGACACCCGCGAATTTTGTTGCCTTATCCCCATTACGTTATTTAGAACGTGCTGCTTATATTTACCCTAATCAAGCAGCGATCATTCATGGTCAACGACATATCACATGGCAACAAACCTATCAGCGCTGCCGTCAATTTGCACATCAACTCTCTAATCTTGGCATAAAAAAGAACGATACGGTTTCGGTATTGCTCCCAAATGTACCTGCGATGATTGAATCACACTTTGCAGTACCGATGAGTGGTGCTGTTTTAAATACACTCAATACTCGCCTAGATGCGAAAACGATTGCCTTCATGCTGCAACATGCGGAAACAAAAGTCCTTCTAGTCGATCCTGAGTTCAGAGCAATCGCAGAAGAAGCACTAACACTTGTCACGCGACAAATTATTGTGATTGATGTATTTGATCAAGAGTATGAAGGCGAACAGATTGCACTTGGACAATATGAGTATGAATCATGGTTAGCAGAAGGCAATCCAGAGTTTGATTGGTTATTACCTCAAGATGAATGGGATGCGATTAGCCTCAACTATACCTCAGGTACTACGGGCAACCCTAAAGGCGTGGTTTATCATCATCGTGGCGCTTATCTAAATGCAGCAAGTAATATCTTGGCCTGTGGCATGAAGCCTCGCGCAGTTTACCTTTGGACACTACCATTATTTCATTGCAATGGCTGGTGCTTTGCATGGTCAATTGCAGCCAGTGGTGGAACCAACATTTGTTTGCGTCGTGTAGACCCTGCACTCATTTTCAAATATATCGCTGAACATAAAGTCGATTATTTCTGTGGTGCGCCGATTGTTTTATCGATGCTAATCAATGCCCCGCAAGAACAAAAAATTGCTTTTGAACATCATGTTGAAGTCATGGTCGCTGGGGCTACCCCACCCGTAGCAATCATTGAAGGTATGCGAAATATTGGCATTAACGTCAATCATGTTTATGGGCTAACTGAAACCTATGGCCCTTCTGCACTTTGCGCATCACAAGCTGGATGGAGTGATTTATCTATTCAAGAACAAGCGCAACTACATTCTCGCCAAGGTGTCCCTTATCCATTGCAAGACAGTATGCGCGTTCTCGATCCTGAGACTATGCAGCCAGTTCCAAATGATGGTGAAACCATGGGTGAAATTATGTTCCGTGGCAACATCGTGATGAAAGGTTATTTAAAAAACCCTCAAGCAACAGAAGATGCTTTTAAAGGTGGTTGGTTCCACACAGGTGATTTAGCCGTTTGCCACCCTGATGGTTATGCCAAAATCACAGATCGCTCTAAAGATATTATTATCTCAGGCGGCGAAAACATTTCATCATTAGAAGTTGAAGATGTACTGTATCGCCATCCAGCAGTTCTTACAGCAGCAGTTGTTGCAAAACCTGATGAACGCTGGCAAGAAGTGCCATGTGCATTTATTGAGTTAAAACAAGGTGCTTCTGCATCATCTGAGGAAATTATTGCACACTGCCAAAAAGAGCTTGCACGATTTAAAGTCCCAAAAGATGTTGTGATTACAGAGATTCCAAAAACATCGACAGGAAAATTGCAAAAATTTATTTTAAGAGAATGGGCAAAACAAAGAGCGACAGGCGAGTTTGGTCATTGATAGACAAAAAAAGAAGTTTCCTCGGAAACTTCTTTTTATTTAACCTTGATCAGAAAGTAATGCCACTTGCTGTACATAGTTCACAAATTTGAGCTTCGAAGCTGCAAGCTCTTCCTCACTCACTTCTTTTTTCATATCTCGATGAATACGCAATACATGCTGGCGTAAAGTATGGCGTTCAGAAGCATTAAACACTTTACTAAATTCATTAATTACAGGATCGCCTTGTTCGATCATGCGATCAACCCAACGCATCAATTGCATTTGCTTTTTTGCGCCTTGTTGCGGCGTTAGATAAGATAAAATCGTGCTTTCATCTTCATTACGCAATAGCTTGCCAACACGTTGAAACTGACGACGACGTGCTTCAAATGAACTGATTCTCTGCACTTCTAATAGTGCATCAATTAAACGCTCATCGACAGGAAGCTTTTGAATTTGCTTTGGATTAAGTTGAGCCAATTGCTCACCCAAAGCTGCCATGCGCTGTACTGCTTTTTTTTGCTCAGTTCTGCTCGCACGTCCTTCTAACGATTCAAAATCTTCATCGGTATAACGTTGTGTGCCACGTGCCACTATTTACTCTGCCTCATAAAATTTTGCTGCGAACAGCGTTTGAATTTCTTCCAGTGCTTTATCTTCATCTGCACCGTCAATGACTAAACGAAGCGTTGTGCCCTTACCAGCACCTAACATCAACAAAGACATAATATTTTTTGCATCAACTAATTTATCGCCCTTACCAATTTGAATAGAAGAACGAAATTTGCTTGTCACCTCGATGAGTTTACCAGACGCACGAGCATGTAAGCCGAGTTTGTTAATTACATCAATTGTTGTGTCTATCATGACCAGTGCTTCATTTCTCTATGTAAGATTTGGACAGACCATTTTGCCTCAAGGGCCTGTTTGAGTCTATCCACAATATAAACCGAACGATGCTGACCACCTGTGCAACCGACAGAAATAGTCATGTAATGCCGATGTCCTTCTGCAAAAGCAGGTAACCATTTTTCCAAGAAAGCATAAATGTCCTCAAACATCTCATTGGTTTGTTGACTGCTTTCTAAAAACTGGCGTACAGGCTCATCTAAACCCGAAAAGCGGCGTAATTCTAAATCCCAATGTGGATTTGGTAAATGGCGTACATCAAAAACATAGTCCGCATCTAACGGAATGCCATGCTTATAGCCGAATGATTGTAAAATGACAATCAAATTATCAGACTGCCCAAGTTTAGACAGCAAGATATGTTTTAAATCATGGACACTTTTATCTGTTGTATCAATATGTACTGTGGAGCGAAATTGTATCGGAATTAAAAGCTGTTTTTCTTCCTGTATACATTGCAACAAGCTATTGAAACGACTCGCTAAGGGATGAGGTCTTCGTGATGCACTAAAACGTGCAATCAAGTCCTGATCCTGAGTAGTCAAATAGATAATATCGACTGAACCATGTTTTTTTAATTGCTCAAAAACTAGATCAAACTCTTGCATATCTGCACGGGTACTTCGAATATCGACCCCAAGTGCGAGTTGCTCAAGATTATTTTCATGATCCAGCTTTGCCACAATTTCAGGCAGCAACGCCAAAGGTAAGTTATCTATACAATAATAGCCCAAATCTTCAAGCACTTGTAACGCAGAGGATTTACCAGAGCCAGATTGTCCTGTCACGATAAGAATACGCTTCATGGCGTTTTGCCCTTTGTTTTTTATGTTTTAAAGTCAACTTCTAAATTATCAATTAAACGCGTTGAACCTAATTTAGCTGCAACAAATAAAACCAAATTTCGGTCAAATTGTTCTACAGGTTGCAAATTAGGCTGACGCGCCTCCACATAATCCACAACAAAACCAGCTTGTGTCAATTGAGCAGAGATATTTGCTAACACTTCAGAAAGGGCTTTCCCCTCTTGCAATGATTGCTCTGCTTGCTTTAACAAACGGTAAATCGTTGGTGCAATTTCTCGTTGTTCAGCAGACAAATATCCATTGCGTGAACTGAGTGCTAAACCATCTTCAGCGCGTACAATTGGGACACCAATGACTTCAAGCGGAATATTTAAATCTTGTACGAACTGACGAATAACAGCAAGTTGCTGATAATCTTTCTGTCCAAAGAAGGCATAGTCAGGCTGTACAATATTAAATAATTTCGTCACCACCACAGCAACACCATCAAAATGCCCTGGACGAGACTTACCGCATAAATCATCAGTGATTTGACCCACACTGATATTGGTCAAACGTGGCTGTGAACCGTACATTTGCTCAACTGAAGGTGCAAAGATAATATCGCAACCCACATCAGCTAATAAACGGCTATCTTGCTCTAACGTTCGTGGATAGCTATCAAAGTCTTCACCAGCACCAAACTGAATTGGATTCACAAAAATACTCACCACGACGATGTCGCAGATCTTTTTCGCTGCACGCACTAAGGTTAAATGACCTTCATGCAAGTTACCCATCGTTGGCACAAAACCGATCATTTTTTTGGTATTACGTGCAGGTGCAAGCGAAGCAGTTAAGCCTTGTATCGTTGTTTCTGTTTTCATGAATTAAAGCTCAACTTGGAAAGTATGTTCTTTTGCTGGAAAAGACTGATCTTGCACCGCAACGTGATACGCTTTAATTGCATCTACAATTGCCGTTTCACCCGCTTGTTCTTTCATGAAATTACGAACAAAACGTGCAACTTTACCAAAGGTAAGACCTAACATATCTTGGACAACGAGAACTTGACCATCTGTTTCATGACCCGCACCAATTCCAATTACAGGTGTATTCGGGAATAACTCTGCAATTTCTTTACCTAATTGTGCTGGAACACATTCAAGCAAAAGTACTGCTGCACCCGCATCTACAACTGCTTGGCAATCAGCAATCAATTGATTTGCTGCTTCGCGAGTTCTCGCTTGAAGTTTATAACCACCAAATACATGTACAGATTGCGGTGTTAAACCTAAATGCACACACACAGGAATGCCATTGCGGGTAAGGACTTGAATAAGATCACTTAACCAAGCACCACCTTCAATTTTTACCATTTGTGCGCCGACTTGCATGACGGCTTTAGCACTTTTTAAGCCATCTTCAATAGTTGCATAACTCATGAAAGGTAAATCGGTCATGATTAAAGCATGAGCATTACCACGGCGAACTGCCGCAGTATGGTAAGCCATATCTTCTACCGTTACAGGAAGCGTCGAATCTCTTCCTTGGATCGCCATTCCTAGAGAGTCACCGATTAAAATCGTATCAATTTCAGCCAATTCCATAGCTTTAGCCATACTTGCATCGTAACAAGTGAGGCATGAGAACTTGCGTCCTTCGGCTTTAAACTTTCTTAAGTCACTTAGACTAATCATGATGATGTCCTCTACAGGCGTTTCCAGAACGAAACAGTCTTAAGCTGTTGCCCAAGACTGGTCTGCTATTACAGTCAAGTTTGCTTGCTGTACCAGTTCTAAATCTTTTAAAGAATGACCATTTAACTGTAAATGAGCATCTAAATCTAATAAGGGAATAATGACAAAGTCACGATCTAAAATACCAATATGCGGCACGGTAAGACGTTCATTTTGGATCTGCTCTTGACCATAGATCAATAAATCAAGATCTAAGGTTCTTTCGCCCCAACGTCGTAAACGAACACGACCAGCGTCTTGCTCAAACTGCTGTAACTGATCTAACAATGGTAAAGGCTCAAGCATCGTATCTAATCGCACAACTGCATTTAAGTAATGTGGTTGATCTTGTGGCCCCATTGGTGGACTTTGATACAGTCTAGACACCTGAACAGAACCCAATGTTGCCAATTTCTCAACTGCTTCTCGGAGAATTTGCTCAGAATCACCCAAGTTACTACCAAGACCGATATAACTACGAACCGTCATTGTGTTGGCCCAAAAATAACTTGGCTCAAATCACGTTGTACACGTTTCCGTTTCAATATTGGATGATCAGCATTTATTTGCCCTGAATCAGCTGTTGCTTTTTCAATAAAACGGTTTGCTGATTCATCTACACGCACACGCTCTTTTTTCGCGCGACGACTTCTTGGCTCAGGTACATTGACCAAGGGTTCGATTTCAGTCGTTTTAGGCTCATCAGCTTCGATAACTTTGCGACGATTCTTACTACGCTGACGATTATATTGACGAATAGCAGCTTCTTTTTGATCCATGGTCATTTCTTGGTAGTTTTCCCACCAAATGCCCATTCCTTCAGTGCTGTTATCGCCAGATTTCTCACGCAATAGAAGAAAGTCAAATCCTGCACGGAAACGTGCATGCCCAGCGAGTGCTTCAATTTGCTGAGGTTTTGGATTGAGTAAGCGAGTTTGCATTTCCCAAACTTCACGAATAAAAGTTTCAGCGAACCGTGGAATGATGGTCCGCGTTGCTTGACGCTTTAATACATCCAGTCCAGCTTGCGCACGCGCTTCAGCGGGCACAACACCTTTGTTGAGATAAAAATCACAACGCTCTAAGAAAGGCTTCCACAATAACACTGCATAAAAGAATGCAGGGTTAATGGTTTTACCGACTTGAATACGTTGATCTGTATTTCTTGCAGCTCGATCGATAAATGCTGTGATCTCAGGACGAATTTCTGCAAATAATTGCTTCCAAACACCAAACTCAATCAACATTGGTAGCACACGACTGAGATGCCCCATCGTGAATAACTTTTGAGATTCATCATATAAACGATGAGGAGAGACATCACGCAATAACTGCGTCATTTCAATATCAAAAACATCGAGAATAGATGGATCAATATCGAAGTTGAGTTTCGCAGCAAAACGTAAAGCACGTAACATTCGCACAGGATCTTCTTCAAAACGCTGTGCTGGCTCGCCTAGAAAACGTAATGTGCGTGTTTTAATATCATCAACCGCATGACAGAAATCAAGCACCACACCTTTACGAGGTTGGTAATACAAAGTATTGATTGAAAAATCTCGACGAGCAAAATCCTGCTCTATCGTTCCCCAGTTATTATCACGCAGAATCATACCAGATGCGCTAGTGACTGCTTTTTTAGGGGGGGCACGGAAAGTTGCAACTTCAATTAACTCTCGACCAGAGTAAACATGAGCTAACTCGAAACGTCGTCCGATAATACGACAACGTCGACCAAAAACCTCTTTGACTTGAGCTGGAGTTGCATTAGTTACAGCATCAAAATCCTTAGGATTTAAACCTAACATCATATCGCGAACACCACCGCCCACAATATATGCCTCATAGCCAGCTTTAGTCAGGCTATCAATTACATCTAGAATAGAGGATGGAAGTTGAGTTGTGGACAAACCACATTTTGACGCGCGCAAAGTTTGCAAAAGACACTGTCTCCTACGTCAGGACGTAAATAACAATTTGTCGCTAATCATAGCTCTAACGCTCACAAAGGGCAATTTATTCTGTTGAAGTTTCAACAGATCAGCGGCCATGATTAGCAACAGCATTTCATTTTTTCTCTTATAAAATGAGTCGAGCTTTATTCTTTTCAAGCAATTTCGGCCCAATTCCTTTGACATTTACCAGCTCATCAACCGTTTTAAAACCACCATTCTTTTGGCGATATTCCATAATGGCTTGTGCCTTTTTTACCCCAACACCACTTAGACTTTGCAATTGTGCTAAGTTCGCTTGATTTAAACTAATTTTATCGCCTGAAATATTTACAGAAGATGAAAGTTGTTTATTTGTTTGCTGTTGGCTTGGTCTAGATAAATAATAATTATTGTTGGGTTGTTTTGCCAATTGCTGATCTCGTGCTTGCTGCTGTGCTTTCCACTTTTCATAGGATTGATCAAACTGTTGTGCATACACTTGAGAAAAACATCCCAACCATAAAACAATAATAAATAAAAAATTAGGTTTGCTGCGTAGCTGCGGCAAATTCATTCGATGTCCCCTGATGTTTTAATTGTACTTTTGCTTGCTCCCAAAGTTCATCCATCTCTGCCAAACTCATTTCTTGCAAGTCTTTATGTTGTCGTTGTGCTTGTTGTTCTATAAAAGCGAAACGGCTTCTAAATTTATGAATCGTTGCTAACAATGCGGTCTCACTCGACAGGCCAAGTTTACGTCCAACATTGATCAAAGAAAATAGGCAATCACCAAATTCTTCTTCGATTTCATCGGCTTTTTGTGCTTTTATCGCGTGTTGCAACTCACCCAACTCTTCATCTAACTTTCCATAAGCATCTTCTAAAGTTTCAAAATCAAAACCCAATTGTGCAGCTTTTTTTTGTATTTCTTGCGCTTGTATTAAAGCTGGCGCATGTTTGACTTCATCTAATCGAGATTTTGCTTTAGCTTGTTTTTCTTGTTGCTTGATTTGCTTCCATAATTCACTGACTTGTTCGGGATTTAAATTTTGATATTGTCCTGCTTGGAAAACGTGAGGATGGCGGCGAATCAACTTTTCACTAATCGCCTCAACGACATCTTGAAAATTAAAAGCGCCCTGCTCACTATACATCTGAGATTGGAATACAACCTGTAAAAGTAAATCGCCCAATTCATTACGGATTTCATCGAGATCACCGACTCGAATCGCAGCTTCCACCTCATAAGCTTCCTCTATCGCATAACGCGTCAAACTACTTGGTGTTTGTTGTTGATCCCATGGACATTTTTGTCTTAACTCTTGCATGATATTTAATAATTTTTCCATGATCGACTCCAAACTAAAGCAAATTGTTGCAGCTTAAAGCCGCATATGCGTAATATACACGCACTCAAGAAGTATCAATATAAAGTAAGGGAAAGTAATGCAACATAGTGTTTTTATTAGTGGGGCTGCACAAGGAATTGGTGCTGAAATCGCGCGTTTATTTCACAAAAATGGCTATAAAGTAGGGATCTATGACATTAATGAGGAACAAGCCCAAGCCTTAGCAACAGAACTCGGTACAGATGCAAAAGCAGGTTATCTTGATGTCAGTAATTATCGCCAATGGCAGATTGCACTTCAGGAGTTTAAAAACTGGGCTGGTGAACTCAATATTTTAGTGAATAATGCAGGAATTTTATATTCAGGGCCATTTGAAAATACGACGATCCAATCTCATCACCGCACAGTAGATATTAATATCAAAGGTGTTTTAAATGGTTGTCATACAGCTTTAGCTCATCTGAAAGAAGCTAGTTTTGCACGAGTAATCAACCTCTCCTCAGCTTCTGCTATTTATGGCCAAGCAGATTTGGCTTCTTATTCCGCAAGCAAGTTTGCAGTGCGTGGTTTAACCGAAGCCCTTGATGTGGAATGGCAAAAGCATAATATTCGGGTACTCGATGTTATGCCTTTATTTGTGCAAACCAATATGGTGAAAAATATGGATGCAGGGAGCATTCAAAATATTGGTGTGGATTTAACCCCTGCCGATGTGGCGAAGCAGGTGCTGCATTTGGCACAACAAAAAGATCATGCCCTGATTCCTACACATACCCCTGTAGGTATCAAAACTAAGCTGATGTATCAATTGTCGAGTATTAGTCCACAGTTCTTAAATCGACTCACCAATATTTTCTTATCGAAACGTTCTTAATAAAAAAAAGCTGCATTTACATGCAGCTTTTTTGTTAACTTCCCTGAACCAAGCGTCTTGCGCTAATAATTCCGGGTTGCTGTTCTAAACGAGCAAGCAAGCGAGATAATTGAGCCAAGCCTTTCACTTCGATCAACAATTTCATATTGGCAATCCCATCTGCTTCAGAAATGGTATTGACCTGACGGATATTAATTTGATCGGAGAAGATCACTTGCGTTAAGTCTTTGAGTAAGCCGCGACGATCATATGCTTCAACCACGATTTGTACACTCTGACCACGCGTTGGCTGCATTTCCCAATCCGCTTCAACAGCTCGCTCAGGTTCTTGTGTCGTCATACGAATATAATCAGGACAAGCAACTTTATGAATGCTTACACCACGATTCAACGTAATATAACCACCAATCGACTCACCATGTACTGGTTGACAGCACTGAGCAATATGTAGTTCAACGTTATCCAAACCATCAATTAAAATGCCATGCGCAGATAACGTATGACTAGCACGAGGATTTAACGCAGGTTTTAAAACAAGTTCTGGCTCATCTTGATCCAAATGCATCTGACGATTAACTTGATTAATCAACGCATGCAGACTGATATCACCACTGACCAACGCAACTAAAATATCATCGCCAGATTTAAAATTAAAATGTGAGCAATAATCTTTTAGATCAATACTTTTTGGGTGAATCGCTAAACGAGCAAGTTCTTTGTTTAACAGCTCACGTCCAACTTCTATATTCTTGCTGCGATCTTGTTGTCTGAACCAATGGCGTAGCTTGTCACGTGCACGGGCTGTTTTGATATAACCTAAAGAATTTACCAACCAATCACGATTTGGCTCACGATCTTTCTTGGTTAAAATTTCAACCTGCTCACCTGTTTTAAGCGTATAGGTTAATGGTACATAACGTTGGTTGACACGCGCAGCGTAACACTTATTACCCACTTCTGTATGCACATGATAGGCAAAATCAAGAACTGTCGAACCGCGTGGTAATTCTTTGATGTCACCATCACGGCTGAACACATAAATCTTTTCAAAATTTTCAAAATCTTGAATCTGATCTATACCATTTGACTCTTCATCTTCAGCATGTGGCGTCGTCTCTGTGCGTTCTTGATAATGTTCAAGAACTGCACGTAAAGAATGCAAACGATGGTTAAATGAATGGTCGGTATTTTTCTCACCTTCTTTATAATTAAAGTGAGAGCAAACGCCAAGCTCAGCCTCATCGTGCATCTCAAAAGTACGGATTTGTACTTCCAAAGATTTATTTTCAGCAATTACAGCCGTATGCAATGAGCGATAGCCATTGGCTTTTGGATTGGTAACATAATCATCAAACTGGTTTGGAATATGACGCCAGATTTGGTGCACGATGCCCAAAGCATGATAACAATCAGGTACGTTTTTCACGAGCACGCGAACCGCACGAATATCATAGAGCTGATCAAAGCTCAGATTCTTGCTTTTCATTTTTCGATAAATCGAATAAATATGCTTTACTCGTCCTGTTATTTCAGATTGGATGTCATTTTCACTTAATTCATTTTTAAGCTTATCAATCACAAACTGGATATATTGCTCACGCTCTAAACGCTTTTCATTAAGTAATGATGCAATTTCTTTATAACGTTCAGGCGCTAAATAGCGGAATGCAAGATCTTCAAGCTCCCACTTAAGTTGTGCGATACCTAATCGATGCGCCAGTGGCGAGTAGATGGTCAGAATTTCACGTGCAACACGCTCTTGACGCTCTTTACTTGCTGTAGCAAGTTCACGTAGTGCATAGGTTCGTTCTGCCAATTTGATTAAAACAACGCGCACATCTTCTGTGACCGAGATCAGCATTTTATAAATGCCGCTTAAATGCTCTCGTTGATTATTATTGAAATGATCTTCTAATCGTTTGTTCTTTTCAATTAACTCAGACAGTTTACCCATCGCAAGCGTACCTTTTACAAGGCTTAAAACTTGCTCGCCAAAATGTGCTTGAATATCCTCTAAAGTAATGAACCCTTCACGCACACTACGATATAACACTGCCGCTGACAATGTGTCTTCATCGACGTGTAAATGCGCCAAAATATCTGCCATACCAATCCCTGTACTAAAGGTATTGGTACGATGATTAACCGTGGACTCCAACTCTCTTTCCAAGGTGAGCTGTGCAACTTTTTCAAGCTGTTTTAGCTCTGCCCCTTCCAAGATATCACGCACTCGATCTAGCCAAGACACTAGACCACTTTGCGCTTCAGCGGCATGTTCTACAGTCGTTTCCTCGGACAACTCATGGAGCGGTCCAGGTAACTGCTCACGTACTGTGACCATACCATTCTCCTCTGGATATGTAACTCATTTTCTAATCGTTTATCTCTTCGATCTTTTCAAGCTGCTCATTTTTTTCAAATAAGGCAATTGATTCAACATGTTCAGTATGCGTAAACATATCCATCACTGCAGCTTTTTTGAGCTGATAGCCATATTGTGCCAGTACACCTGCATCCCTTGCCAGTGTAGATGGGTTACATGAAACATAAACGATTCTTTTCGCTCCAAAATTCGGTACATATTGCATAACCTCAAAAGCACCTGATCGTGGAGGATCAATTAATAATGCATCAAATCCTTGCTTCGCCCAAGAATGATGCGAAAAGTCTTTTGTTAAATCTTGTGAAAAGAACACGGCTTGAGTGTACTGGTTTGCTTTCGCATTCTCAGTTGCTCTATGTACCATCTCATCACTCGCCTCAACACCAACGACTTGACCAGTCTCACCAACACAACGTGCTAAAGGTAAAGAAAAATTACCTAATCCACAAAATAGATCAAGAACCCTTTCACCTTCTTGTAAATTAAGCAATTCACATGCCAAATGAACCATTCTTGCATTTACTTCACTATTTACCTGAGTAAAATCGAGTGGAGAGAACGCAAATTTGACTGCAAAATCGTCCAAACTGTAGTGCAAACGCATCTCAGCCTGAGAATCATCAACGCGATGTAAACTCTCTATACCTTTCGGTTGAAAGTATAACTGCCACCCTCTGAGTAACGAAAATTGACGCAATTGGTTGACATCCGACACATTTAATTCATCTAAGTGACGAATTAATAACGCAACCTCCTTGTCGCCCATGGCTAATTCTATATGACCAATATGCGCTTTGCCTGTTAGACTTTCGAGTAATTTTCGCAACTCTGGCAACGCATCAGACAAAGTTTGATCAAGTACTTTGCATTGCTGAATCGCAGTTAAATGATTACTGTGATGTTCACGAAAACCCATCACCAATCGATTCTGCTTCGCAATATAACGAACACCAATTCTTGCACGACGACGATAGTCTGTTTTAGTTGCGCGAATTGGCTCTAACCATTGTTCAGGTTGCAAACCTGCAAAGTGCTGCAAATGCGACTGCAAAACATTTTGCTTTAAACGAATCTGCTCAATTGGATCTATATGTTGCAAACTACAACCACCACAAGTCCCAAAATGCTGACAAATGGGGTCAATCCGCGAGGCTGCTGGTTCACTTTCTAATTTCACCATCTCAGCTTCTTCAAGTCGACTGGTCTGATGGGTTACTTTCGCCTGAACCGTTTCACCAACTAAAGCATAGCGAATGAAAACTTTCTTACCATGCTTTTCTTTAGGATGATCAGGATGCGTACCATAATGCGCAATCCCTCGCCCCTCATGCGAAAATGCTTCAATCTGAAAGGTATAAATAGGATTTTGGACTGGTCGATGTTTCGCTTTATGTTTCAAAAGATGAACCTAAATTTGGGGCGCAAAAGTTTGAGCGGTGAATACAGTATATTGCGATGTTTGTTGCCATACCTGTAAAAAATCTGATTGTTGCGTTTGAGTTTGTAAATAATCAATCGTTGCTTGCGTAAGCTGTTGATGATCTTGTTGATTCAGTTGACCTTTCAGTAATAACCAACGTAAGTAAACCAACCATGTATTAAGCACATCACCCTCACAATAGCTCGTTAATTTTAACCATTGTTCAGTTCGTACATATTCAGGCACATGATAACCCGATTCACCACGCTTACCCGGAAAGCCCAAAAGACAAGCAATATCATCTAATTTTTGGAAATTACGACCATTAAACATTGCCATCACATCCATCAAGTCAACATGACGATGATGATAACGATTTTGATAGTTATTGAAGCGTTTCTGGTTATCAATTTCACCTTGGTCAAAAAGACTCGGTGCTGACAGACCGTGATACATTGCTCTGAATAGAATCACAGGCAAATCAAATTGCGAACCATTCCAACTCACGAGCGTTGGCTGCTTCTTATCAAAAATAGACAAGAACTTTGCCAGCATTTCAGCTTCAGAATTTTGCTCTTGGCTAAAAGAGAATAATCTAAACCCTTTTTCATCGATCCATAAACCTGAGATACAAACGATCTCATGTAATGGAAGACGCTGAAAATCCATCCCAGATTCTTGGCGACGAATTTTAGTCAGCGCTTGCTCAACATCAGCTTCAGGTAGATCAAGATGATATAAATGAGCGCCAGCTTTTAAATCAGTTAGCGTTTCAATATCAAAAACTAAAATTGGAAACCGTAAGCTCATATTAAAATCTCATTAAATCACTTCTGAGTAGCATTGCTACCCAAGCTCCCTCTTTTTCTCTTTATTAACGAGATGAGTAGCGGTATAGTTCCGCAAGGGAGATTCTAATCTTGTACGGAGAATAATCCCGTTGATAGATAACGATCACCACGATCACAAATGATACAAACAATGACCGCATCAGGATTTTCTTCCGCAATACGTAATGAAGCCCAAACCGCGCCACCTGAAGAAGTACCTGCGCTAATGCCTTCTTTACGCGCCAGTTGACGCATAGTGCGTTCAGCTTCAATTTGCGGAATATCAATAATACGATCAACACGACTGCGATCAAAAATCGTTGGTAAATATTCTTCAGGCCAACGGCGAATACCAGCAATACTTGAACCATCTGAAGGTTGCAAACCAACTATCTGAATCTCTGGATTTTGTTCTTTTAAGTATTTCGAAACACCCATGATTGTACCCGTAGTTCCCATTGAACTCACAAAATGGGTAATCTTTCCGCCTGTTTGTTTCCAAATTTCAGGACCTGTAGTCAGATAATGAGCTTCTACATTGTCTGGATTACCAAACTGATTGAGCACATATCCTTTGCCTTCTGCTTGCATTTGCATGGCAAGGTCACGCGCACCTTCCATACCTTGTTGCTGCGTCACTTCTATTAATTCTGCGCCATAAGCCAACATTGCGTCTTTACGCTCTTGACTCATATTATTTGGCATAATCAATTTCATTTTATAACCACGCATCGCTGCAACCATAGCGAGCGCAATGCCTGTATTACCACTGGTTGCTTCAATCAAGGTATCGCCCGACTGAATTTGACCACGCTTTTCGGCTTGAATAATCATGTTATACGCTGGACGATCTTTCACTGAACCAGCAGGATTATTGCCTTCTAATTTTGCTAATACCGTTGCGCTTGTATGACTTGCTAAACGCTGTAAACGCACCAGTGGGCTTTTACCAACATAATAGTCGAGTAAAAATTCGTCTGCTAGAAAATCAGTTTGCGTATTCGTCATGATCGACACCGATATTAAGGTGGCGTCTATTGTATGAAAAAAACGGAAATACTGCACCTTTTCAATATGCTTTTTATTGGCTGCTAATGCCTCGCTGTTATTAAAGCGTGCTAAGATGTTTTGCAGAATGATAAATCTGACCGCACTATGTCCAATTTCAATAAAACTTTATCGAAACGATTACGGCTCAATCATGCTTACGGACAACTGATTGCACTTATTTTAGTGCCGATTGCTATTTTGACCAGCGTGGGGACACTTTGGGTTTTATCTGAAACAACAAATGCAGCAAAACAACAGCAACGTTCTGATGCTTCAGCAATTTTAGCGCGCTATCACCAAACGGCAATTGATTTACTCCGACTCGTACAAGAACGTCCGGATCAATATGATCGTGCGCAAAACATTCTGCAAAAAATGTTTGATGAAAAGAATCTACAACGTGCGGTTTTAATCGACAACAAAGGTCAAACTTATCTCAGTGTTGGTTATCAAAATAACCGCTTCTGGCCAAGCTTTCCAAACAACAGCAATTTCTTTGGGCCAATCAAACATAATCACAACAGTATCTATGGCTCAAAACTAGATATTGGCAATCCAAACTCTGTTTGGCTCATGATCGAGTTAGATAACCAGCCGCTTGAGCTGGCACGCTATAAAATTTTACTTTCTTTAGTTGTGACAGGCTTAATCACACTTCTTATTTTATTGTTTTGTTTAAATGTATTCTCACGTCGCTGGTTAGCACCGCTCTACGAAATTCGTATGCAAATGCAACGCCTTAATGCTGATACTTTAGATCAACATATTGTCGTTAACAGCACAGGTGAGTTACGCCTATTGCAAAGAGATATTGCCAATGTCGTGAAGCGTCTGCACTTTAGCTTTTTAGAATTAAAAGAACATACAGAACAAACGGAAGAAGATTTACGTCGTACTTTAGATACCTTAGAAGTCCAGAACATCACTTACCGTCAAGCACGCGACCAAGCGATTTCATCAAACCAATCAAAATCAGTATTTTTAGCCAATATCAGCCATGAACTAAGAACACCACTGAACAGTATTGATGGCTTTATTCACTTATTATTGCGTCAACAAAATTTAAGTAATGAGCAAAATCTCTATCTACAAACGATTCGTAAATCTTCTGCTCACCTATTGGCATTGATCAATGATGTATTGGATTTTTCTAAAATTGATGCAGGAAAATTAGAACTCGAAACCGCACCTTTTGATCTTGAGGAAGCCATCTTTGATGTGATGGATATGCTCTCTCCTCTAGCGGCGCAGAAACATATCAACATGGCATTCTACTATGCTAAAAACATTCCTCAGCATGTGATTGGCGATGCGTTACGTTTTAAACAAATTCTCACCAATCTTATTTCTAATGCCATCAAATTTACACCAGACGGCGAAATCATTGTTCGTGTCCGCATGGAAGATGATGACATTGGCCAATGTTTACTACATTTCAGCGTACAGGATAGTGGTATCGGTCTAAGTGGCACAGACCGCAAACGTTTATTTGAATCTTTCTCTCAAGGTGATGCTTCCGTCACTCGTCAATTCGGTGGTACAGGACTCGGCTTAGCTATTTCCAAGCAACTTGTACACTTGATGCATGGTCAGATTGGCTTTGAAGATAACCAAGATCGTGCGCCAACGGATAAAGGTTCAACTTTCTGGTTCACAGCCCTATTTAAAGTTGAAGAAGAGCATGACTTTGTAGAGCACCCACATTTTGATCATTTGCAAGTGGTGTCTTATTTGGCTCACCCTGCAACTGCAAGCGTGCTACGCTCGTATTTAGAAAATTATCATGTTTCACATATCGAAACGCAGTCGATATTAGATTTATTTAGTCGATTAAATCATCTAAATCAACAAGAAAGCACTTGGCTGATCGTCGACCATAGTGGTGATACTGAAGCATTACTCAAAGAAATCCGCCAACGTTATAGTGGCAATTTAGCAGTTTATGGCTATCAAATGAGTCTTGAGCCAAACATGCTGAATGAATACCGCGCCCGCCCACTGTATCAACCATTAAGCCGTCGTGAATTAGTGCAGTTGTTGGGCAATCAACCCATCTTCGAACAAGAGCCAGAAGACTTTAATGGTCAAGGGTTACACATCCTTGCAGTAGATGATCATCTACCAAACCTGATCGTACTCGAAGCATTATTAGGTGAATTGAATGTCACGACTACCAAAGCGCTGAGCGGTCAAAAAGCGATTGATATTATTCAAGAACGTATCGAACAAAATCTTCCGCCATTTGACTTAGTCTTTATGGATATTCAAATGCCAGTTATGTCTGGGATTGATACCACCCGTGCAATACGTTCATTAGAGTCGACTTTAGATACAGGCATGCAACTGCCAATTATTGCGCTTACAGCCCATGCGCTTGCTGATGAGAAACAAAAACTATTAAAAGTAGGCATGAATGATTATGTAACAAAACCAATCCAAATGGAGCAGATCATTCAAATTCTTACCCATTGGACTAAGAATAATTTTATCGCTCAACCCATCGCCACAGAGCAAAAACACCCAATCGAATCAATTGATCCACAAATTCTAAATTGGCAGCAAAGTGTCCAGCTTGCAGCAAATAAAGAAGACCTTGCTCAAGATTTATTGCGAATGTTAGTTGACAGCTTTGAGGGTGAACTCACTGAAATGCAACAACTGATCGAACTTGAAGACTTCCCTCAATTAGAGCATGTACTACATCGCTTATATGGTGCTACTCGATATGTCGGGACACCGACATTGCAACGTGTTGCGGGTGAATTTGAGCAATTTGTTTCAACCTTACGCAAAGAACGCCGTAAAGCAGATGAGATATTCATTAATGAAACCAATCATCGTTTTAATGAGTTGAATTTTGCGATTGAGCAAGTCAGACAAGCAGCAAATCTCGTTCTATATGCTAATGAAAATTAATGTGACTGATGTGTCATGTTTCGCGATTAGGACTCATGCTATGCTGCCTCATCAAACACAATAAGAGTAAGGCAGATGGCACTTTTACGCGTTGAAAAGAACAATGGAATCGCAACAGTCTCTTTAAATCGTCCAGATAAACGTAATGCAATGAGCTTTGCTTTACTGAAAGAATTGGTTGCGACTGCAAAGAAAATTGAAAAAGATCGTTCAATTCGTTGTGTCATTTTAACGGGTGAAGCAAATGTCTTTAGTGCTGGCATCGACCTTTCTGATTTAAACAATCCAAAAAATACAACATTTGCTGCATGGGAACTAATCAAACCAGGACAAAGCTTATTCCAAAAAGCATTCTTGATTTGGCAGAACCTGCCGATTCCAGTGATTGCGGCAATCGAAGGCTATTGCTTTGGTGCGGGTATGCAACTCGCGCTTGCTGCTGATATTCGGATTGCAACACCGAATACTCAGATGTCGATTATGGAAAGCCGTTGGGGCTTAGTGCCAGATATGGGCTTAACTCGTTCATTGAAAGGCCTTATTGGTGTTGACTTAGCCAAAGAACTTACGCTCACTGCACGTATCTTTGATGCTGAATACGCTAAAGAAATTGGTCTGGTGACGCATTTGGATAATGATCCATTAGCAAAAGCAAATACGATTGCTCAAGAAATGCTTCAACGCTCTCCAGATGCCATTATGGCAGCGAAACGTGTACTTGACGCAATGGAACACCAACCAGAGAAAGCTTTACGCTTAGAAAAGCTGTGGCAGCTTAAACTGCTATTAGGTAAAAATAGCGGACTTGCACGTAAAAAGGATAAAAACCCTGAAGTGCAATTTCTCCCACGCCAATACAAATAAACAAAAAAAATCCATTCCTATAAAAATAAGAATGGATTACCTATATTCAACAGCTCACTTTTCCAAGCTAACCCTTAATTCAGTAAAGGTTGACTAGCAATAGCGCATCAACTCTGCGAGACTTCTTTAGGACAAGAACAAAGCATAGGCAAACAGCATGAAAATCGACCAACAAACCCCTATCGCCTTCTTAGGAATGGGCTTAATGGGCACAAGGATGACCAGTCGTCTTTTAAAGGCTGGCTATACTGTTGCTGTATGGAATCGTAGCCAACATGCTTGCGACCCGCTCATTCAAGAAGGTGCACTCGCACTCGAACTTGATGAAATCGCAAAATATCCCGTGATCTTGACCTGTCTTGCCGATGATAAAGCTGTACAAAGTGTTTTTGCCCAAATTGAATCTTACTTACAACCCAATCAAATCATTGTAGATTTTTCCAGTCTCTCCGTAGCGGTGACACTGGAACTTGCTCAAGCAAGCCAAAAGCAAGAAGTCACATGGATTGACTCCCCTGTTTCAGGTGGAACACTCGGTGCAGAACAAGGCACTTTGGTGATCTTTGCGGGTGGAAATGCTGAGGCAATTCAACGTCTCAATCCAATTTACGATGTACTTTCCCAACGTGTCACTCGTATGGGTGAATCTGGAACTGGCCAAGCCACCAAAATTTGTAATCAGTTAATCGTGGCAGCAAATAGTACTTTAATTGCTGAAGCCGTTGCACTTGCCGATCAAGCTGGTGTCGATACCACATTACTTGCACCAGCACTTGCAGGCGGCTTCGCTGACTCAAAACCCTTTCAAATTCTTGCACCACGCATGGCAACTCATACCTTTGAACCCGTGCAATGGAAAGTACAAACTCTCTCTAAAGATTTAAATAATGCTGTTCAACTTGCAGAAGGCTTTAACTTAAACATACCTGTTGCACAAAAAGCTCTACAACAGTTACAAGCCCACCAAGAAAATGGCTTTGCTGAGAATGATTTAGCTACTATCATTCAATATATAGAACAATAATTTATGAAATCAGGGAGTTTGAAAATGAGCCAACTTGCCATCAACCTATCCATGATTTTTACTGAAGTACCGTTAATTGAACGTTTTGCTTTAGCCCACGCACATGGATTCCAACACGTAGAAATACAGTTCCCCTATGAGCTTGATATTTCGGATATACGCACTCAACTCGAACAATATAATTTATCGCTTGGTTTGATCAACGTACCAGCAGGCGACCTCATGCAAGGCGGAAATGGACTAGCAGGTGTACCCGGAAGAGAGCTTGAGTTTCATCATGCCTTAGAGCTTACAATCGAATATGCAAATGCACTCAATGTATCTCGTGTAAATATCCTCGCAGGCAAACAGCCCTTGGATGCTGATTTACTGCCTTGCCTAAATACGCTTTCAAACAACCTTAAACTTGCTTGCCATATGCTCACAGAACAAGGCATTGAACCTGTTATTGAAATGATCAATGGCACAGATATGCCCCGCTTTTTGGTACAAAATATTGCACAAGCTCAAGAAATGCTTGAAGCGGTTAATCATCCAAAACTGAAAATGCAATACGATTGCTACCATATGGCAATGATGGGTGAAGATGTTCTGACAGGTTTGCAAGAAAATTTGCATCAAATTGGGCATATTCAATTTGCAGATTGCCCAAATCGTAATGAGCCAGATACTGGAAATATCCCATACAAGCAGATCTTTGACTGGTTATTGCAAAGTGACTACCAAGGTCTAATCGCAGCTGAATACAGACCAAAAACCCAATCAGATCAATCTTTTGCATGGAAAAACAAGTATTTTTCAAATGATGTGAATACATAAACTGTTACTGCTGAAATTTGAATTCCATAGAGAAAAACGGTATATTTGACAATGAGCAATTGTCAGGAAAATATACCCTCTATGAATTTAGAACCATCGCCCAGCGCTTCTAATTCTCACGACCTAAAAATCAAAACATCCAACAAAGATGTACATGCTTGTTTAAAAGTTGTACATGAAGCCCTTACTGATGTAAAAGCCAAAGATATCTTAGAACTTGATGTAAGTGCTATTAGTAATGTTGCCGATGCGATTGTAATCGCAAGCGGCACTTCAACTCGTCATGTCAAAGCACTTGCTGATAATGTTGCTGATGAAGCACGTAAAGCAGGCTTCCGCCCACTCGGTGTCGAAGGTGAACGTGATGCAGAGTGGATCTTAATCGATCTAGGTTATGTCGTTGTACATGTAATGTTACCTACTGCGCGTAAGTTTTATGACTTAGAAAGCTTATGGCGTGCACCAGAATCTGTAGCTTAAAAATTAGCTCAAAAAAAGCGACCGAATCGGTCGCTTTTTTATGCCTACAAAAACTGTTTTACATCTACCTCAGGATAGCGTTGCTTGATATCATTTTTAATCAGCGCATAGAGCTGATCAGCTTTGATCGGACCATAAAAGTCACAATAGATTGCATAAAGTACGGTAATCATCGGTGCATAATTTTGTGGTGAGAACTGTTGCAAAGACTCCCTCTCAGAACCAACGGTATACCAATACTCCGCAAGCGATCGATGCTTCTTCATTTTGAGCTGTATTTCTTCAACAAACTCTAGATAATCATTTCGAGCCACAGATTTTAAAATCGCCATGACAAAATCATAGAATGCCTGAAATGAGTCAACGACCTCCTCCCCTTGCTTTGGAACAGCAACGCTTTTGTCATTTTTAACTTTTAAGCGTTGCTGTTTTTCTACTACAGATATTTCATGCAATACTTGTCGTAACATATCTTTGCGCTGTAGACGCATCTCATCATTGGTGCAAATCTCACTCAGAAAACGATTTAAAACATAAGAAGGTTGATTACCATATTCACTTTCCCAATATTGCAAAACACGTTGTAAAACGGTATCAGGCATAAACTGAGCCAAGCCTTTCTCTACTGCTAATTTCTTTTGTTCAATAGTTAATTCAGCCATAACAAACGCCTCTTAGTGACGATGAGTAATATTGTCAGTTTCAAACGTTAAATCACGCTGGAACTCTGGATAAGACAGCTCTGCATGCTCGGTATAGTCTAAACCGCGTTGTTCATGCTGTTGTGACACTCGAAGTCCACCGAGAACTTTATCCAGTACTTTGAACATGATAAATGCAACTCCAAAACCCCAAATAAATGCCGCACCAACACCCAGTGCTTGTACACCGATTACATTCAAATTAAATGGGTTACTTTCCAAGAAAATCCCCGCAGCAATGGTTCCCCATGCACCACAAACACCATGAACGG
>NZ_DJLC01000237.1:0-3076 GCF_002434875.1 Acinetobacter sp. UBA6526
TATAGGCTGGATTGAGATTAACTAAAACAATCCCTACTTTAAATGCCGCAAATTGGGTGACTGTCCACTCTATACAGTTTGGTGACCAAATTGCCAGCCGATCACCCTTTTTGAGGCCGAGTCTCAGCAGACTACAGGCAAATGCCTCAACTTCCTGCTGTAATTCTCTATATGTTAACCGTCTGTTCTGATGTGAACTTACAATCGCTTCTTGATCAGCATATTGCTGACAAGCCTGATCAAATTTTTCTCCAATCGTCATCCCCAATAAGGGTTGCGAACTTGTTCCAGAGGCATAGCTTAACCGTACGTGTTGCATTGAATCATTCTCCTTGATTCTTTTTAATTCTGTTCTTACATCATCTAATTGTTGTAACTGCAACTACTCTTCAAACTGCCTATTCTGTGATTTTAATTGTTGCTTATGCCTGCTTTCTCCTTACGGCATCTACACAAAAATCAGCAATCTGTTTTGAAAAATAGTCTTTATGTTGCTGATCAAACTTTGTGTTTTGAGCTGGGTCTAAAGGTTCAACCACAACGAAAGTCATGGCACCAACTACACATAGCGCTGTAGTATTCAAATCCTCTAAAACAAACTCACCACTCGCATTTCCATCAGCGAGTATTTTAATAACACTCTGTTTAATCAACTGCTTAACACGAAAACGCTCATGTTCTACCGTTGAATCAACGGGTTCAAACATCAGTGAATATGCAAGCTGGGGACTATTCAGTGCCCGTTTTACAAAAGTTGCTACCGCTTTATGCAATTTCTGTTCGGCTGTCAGATCACTTTCCGTAATCGCATCAATCACCAGAAGCTCGGTATTGATGGCTTCGGATAGAACTTCGATCAGCACCTGGCTTTTATTGTCAAAGTAGCGATATACCAACCCACTCGAAACGCCTGCTTGCTCAGCAATCGTTTGAATTTGTGCGTCTTTAAACCCTCCTTCTGAAATTAGATTTCGAGCAGAACTTAAAATCGCCTTACGATTCTGTTCCATTCTTTCTTGCATTAAAGATGATCGTTTATAGCTCATGAAATTTATTCTCTAACAAATAAAGTGAATTGTAAATCAATTTATGAATCTCTATTCACTTTTTTAAAAATTCATTGTATGGTACTTCATAAGCACACACAAGAATGCTTATGGAACAACAAATATAACCAATGGGATGAACACAATGAACCTACGTAGCTTGAATTTTGGTCTGGATGAAACACTAATTGCCCTTCAAGATTCAGTTGCGGCATTTTGTGCAAAAGAAATTGCACCGATTGCTCAACAAGTTGATCAAGATAATCACTTTCCTGCACATCTGTGGAAAAAGTTTGGAGATATGGGCTTATTGGGCCTAACAGTTTCTGAAGAATATGGTGGTACAAATTTAGGTTATCTTGCACATATTATTGTTTTACAAGAAATCTCTCGCGCTTCAGCAGCAATCGGTCTGTCCTACGGTGCACACTCAAACTTATGTATCAACCAAATTAACCGTAATGGTAGTGAACAGCAAAAACAAAAATATTTACCTAAGTTAGTTTCAGGTGATTTTGTCGGCGCGTTGGCTATGTCTGAACCAAATGCGGGTTCAGATGTGGTGAGCATGAAATTACGCGCTGAGCAAAAAGGTGATCATTTTGTTCTTAATGGTTCAAAGATGTGGATTACCAACGGCGGTGATGCAGATGTTTTGGTGGTGTATGCCAAAACTGACCCTCATGCTGGTGCTAAAGGTATGACGGCTTTCTTAATTGAGAAAGATATGAAAGGTTTTAGTCATGGTAACCATTTAGACAAGCTTGGTATGCGCGGTTCAAATACCTTCCCTCTATTTTTCGATAATGTTGAAGTGCCAATTGAAAACGTTCTCGGTGGCGTAGGCAACGGTGCAAAAGTTTTAATGAGTGGCTTGGATTATGAGCGTGCCGTTTTAAGCGCTGGGCCGTTAGGCATTATGGATGCCTGTTTAGATGTTGTTATCCCCTACATTCATCAACGTGAACAATTTGGTCAGGCTTTAGGTGAGTTCCAGTTGATGCAAGGAAAGCTTGCAGATATGTACTCCACTTGGTTGGCTTGTAAAGCACTTGTATATGCTGTTGGTGCAGCCTGTGATAAGGCCGATCATGATCGCAGTCTACGTAAAGATGCTGCAAGTGCCATTTTATACGCTGCTGAGAAAGCAACATGGATGGCAGGTGAAGCAATTCAGACCTTAGGTGGAAATGGTTATATCAATGAATTCCCTACAGGTCGTTTATGGCGTGATGCAAAACTTTATGAAATTGGTGCAGGAACATCTGAAATTCGCCGTATGTTAATCGGTCGTGAGCTGTTTAATGAAACCAAATAATAACGACAAATAAGGATGCATCTGATGAACCAATTACAAAGCAAAATTAATGTAAGAAGCGAAGACTTCAAAGTAAATCAACAAACCATGAACGCCTTGGTTTCAGATTTAAAACAGGTTGCGCAATCCATTTCCCTTGGTGGTGGTGAAAATGCGCGTCAGAAACATTTGGCGCGTGGCAAACTGTTACCTCGTGATCGTATTGACCAACTTATAGATGTAGGTACTGCCTTTTTAGAAATTGGTCAGTTAGCGGCGTATAAGGTTTATGAGGATGATATTCCTGCTGCGGGTGTTGTCGCAGGGATTGGTCAAGTCAATGGAGTAACTTGCATGATCGTTGCCAACGATGCAACGGTCAAAGGTGGAACGTATTATCCATTGACAGTTAAAAAGCATTTGCGTGCCCAAGAGATTGCGGAACAAAACCACTTGCCTTGTATTTATCTGGTGGATTCTGGTGGCGCATATTTACCAATGCAAGATCAAGTTTTCCCTGATCGTGATCATTTCGGACGTATTTTTTACAACCAAGCCCGTATGTCGAGTCAAGGGATTGCACAAATTGCAGTGGTCATGGGAAGTTGTACTGCTGGTGGTGCTTATGTGCCTGCTATGTCAGATGAAACCATTATTGTTCGAAACCAAGGTACGATTTTCTTAGGTGGTCCTCCTCTCGTTAAAGCTGCGACGGGTGAAGTCGTGAGCAGTG
>NZ_DJLC01000198.1:0-4305 GCF_002434875.1 Acinetobacter sp. UBA6526
TATTCATGCAGAAGGATATGCAGCAGGTGAATTGAAGCATGGTCCGTTGGCATTAGTCGATAATGAAATGCCTGTGGTGATCTTAGCGCCAAATGACGAAATGCTCGATAAGTTAAAATCGAATATGGAAGAAGTTCAAGCGCGTGGCGGCGAACTTTTTGTATTTGCAGATGAAAACAGCGGCATTCAAGAAAAAGATCGTCAGCATGTTGTACATATCCCCGCAGTGAACGAATGGTTAGCGCCTATTGTTTACAGCGTACCTGTACAGTTGCTTTCTTATCATGTTGCAGTATTACGCGGTACAGATGTCGACCAACCTCGTAACCTTGCGAAAAGTGTTACTGTGGAATAATTAAAAAAATGGAAGAAAGGTTCATGTAAGTAGACAATAAAGCCTCACACCAAACAATAAAGTATCATACTAAACAAAAAAGTATCATACTAGATTGTTTGTTTTATGAACACCTGTTATGCTCATTTCAGATGAACACAACAGGTGTTTTTTTATGCTCTCAGTCCAACAACAACAGAAATGGATCAAAGATGGCCGAGGTGATGGTGAGTTATCATCATATAAACCGTGGTTGACTGTTCGTGATCTATCATCACTTGGTCGTTCTCATCGAGTTTATGGCCATAAAACAAAGCGGACACACCATCTACTCTCAGACTTAGAGCTCGCTATTTTCTTAATTTTAGAATGGAATCCTCTGATTCAAGATATACGAGAACAATTCCCTCTCCGAATAGAACAGACTGAAGAAATCGCCCATTTAACTTGTATTCCACACCCTGCCGTTAGAGGCATTAAGCAGATAATGAGTACAGATTTTTATGTATTTAGTTCCGACGCTATGAATCCTCGATTTAGCATACAAGCTAAATACCAGAAAGATCTTGAAGATATCCGTACAATTGAGAAACTAGAAATCGAACGACGTTATTGGCAAAGCAAAGAAATCCCTTGGCAAATCATCACTGAACAAGAAATTCCTAAAGTGGTTTTTGACAACATTAAATGGTTATATCCTGCCATTAGAGATAATGATCACATCAATCTGTATGATCAAATTGAATTCTATGTAAAACAGTTCCATAAATATCCAAATTTATCCTTGATTAACTTAGCAAAAAAAATTGATTCATCTTATGACCTTGAGATAGGTACATCTCTATCAGAATTACGTGTACTTTTTGCTCAACGTTATTTTAAATTCGACCTAAAATTAAATTACAAAGATTTAGTCCCACCCAATATTCAATTAGGCAATCTAACGACTTGGGAGGAGGTTCGTTATGCTGCGAATCAATGATGTATATCAGTATCAGGATCTCTCGATCAGAATCCTCAAAATTTTATCTGAACATATTGTTTGGATTGATATCAATGATGTGAAAGCACTTCCTGAAATCATCAGCAAAACGGAATTATTTCATGCCATTGAATCTTTTGAGGTATTTCGAATTGAAGATCCATTCCAAGAAATTGCCCTCATCCAGCCCGAAAAAGATTCTACTTCTCAGCTAAAAAGAGATGAAAATTATAATTTAATCAAAGCCATAGTGGATAATGAACAGTTTTATATTCCCAGTATCCGATCTTCACTAATTAATGAAATTATAAATAATAAAAAATCTACTAAACAGACAATATACCGCTTGCTTAGACAATACTGGCAAAGAGGACAGACACCAAATGCCTTAATCCCTAACTACCAAAACTCTGGTGCAAAAGGAAGCAAAAAAGTTGCAAGTCAAAAATTAGGAAGAAAGCGCACTCACAAAGAAGGTACTGGAGCTATTATTACACAAGAGATTGAACGTCTGTTTCATCTCACGATTAGCAAATATTTATTATCAAATAAGAAGCATTCTTTAAAATATGCCAATCGAGAATTTCAAAAGCTATATCGCACACTTTACCCAGATATCCCTGAAAATGAATATCCTACATTACGCCAATTTCAGTATTTTTATCACCGAGAATACAATCAAGTAGCTCGTTTACAGAAGCGATCAAACGACATTGAGTACTCTAAAGACTTACGCCAGCTCCATTCTACTGTAAATACACAAGTTCTTGGCCCTGGTTCACGGTATGAAATAGACGCCACGATTGCTGATATCTATTTAGTTTCTAACCTTGATCGAAGCCGAATAATTGGCCGACCAACAATTTACTTCGTCATTGATGTCTTTAGTCGTATGGTTACTGGCTTATATATTGGCTTAGAAAATGCTTCTTATAAAACAAGTATACAAGCTCTTTATTGCGCTTTTACAGATAAAGTCGCTTTATGCAAAAAGTATGGAATAGATATTACTTATGAAAACTGGCCTTGTATCGGCTTGCCTGATGCGATTTTGGCTGACCGAGCCGAGTTATTTGGTCATCAAGTTGAGAATTTAGAAAAAAGTTTTTCGATCAGGCTTGAGAATGCACCACCCTATCGTGGTGATCTAAAACCAATTGTTGAAAGCAGATTCAAATTAATACAAGCTGAATTTAAACCCTTTGCAAAAGGAGTGGTTCAAGATGTGATCACAAAGAAACGAGGTGGAAAGGACTACCGTTTAGATGCAACACTTAATCTAGATGAATTCACTAAAATTATTCTTTTATCAGTTCTGAAATATAACCAATTTCATCAAATCAACAATTATGATCGTGATATCGATTTACCACATGACCTACCAGCCGTCCCAATGGCGTTATGGAACTGGGGAATACAGCATCGTACGGGGAAACTACGAACAGCTTCCGATCAGGCTGTTTACGTCGCATTATTGCCTAGAGAAAAGGTAACTTTGTCGAACCGAGGTTTGAAACTTTTTGGTGTGACTTATACCTGCCCAGAATTATATGAAAAGGGTTGGCTACACCGCCAAAATACAATAAATCGACCCAAGTTTTTATATGCTGCCTATGATCCAAGTAATGCAGAAAAAATTTATGTTTTCTATGAACAAAGTAGTCTGAAATATTGGGAGGCAACGATTTCCGACTATTCCCGTGAATTTAGAGGCTATAGTTTTTGGGAAGTTTGGCAAATTAATAGTGTTCAGAAAAAAACTTTTGAAAAACAAGACATAAAAAACAACTTAGCTCAATCTGAGCTAGAACAAAAAATCATGGATATTATTCAACAAGCTAGTAGCGAAACACCATTGTCTACTCAAAGCCAGAAAAGTCGAATCTCTGAAATCAGAAGTAATCGAAGCCATGAAAAAGAGCTTGAACGTTCTAAATTGAAAGGTACGACTTCCAGTATTAATGACACTGCTACAAGGGTTATAAAGCCCGAAATCACACAAGATGCTCAGAGCAATGTCATTCCTATGCCAAAGCGGAAGAAGTCATCTGACGAACTTGATGAGGATTTAAAGTTACGTTTCCCTCTATACCACGATTTACTCAGTGAAGATGATGAGCCATAACTTTATTCACGAATAAGGATGAATAGAATGAGTAATAAAGTCATTGTTAAGGAATATCAACCTAGTATTGGGCATTATGCTGGCAATCCATTCATTGAAGCATTACCTCCTATTCTGGATACGCCTGATATTATTAAAGCACTGAGAGGGAAAGTAAATTTCGATATTACAGACCAATCTCTACCAGCATCACAGCGTATACACCTTATTCCTCAATTACTGAATATTTTTTTCCATCCAATTGAACGACATATTGAACTTTGGACAAAATTTTCAATTATGTTAAGACAAGGGTATGTCGGTCGAAATATATCAAATGGAGAATTGAACAAACATATTCAGAATGGTTATGAGCGAACAATGAAAGGTGATATTTCAGCTTTTAGGTATGAGCCTGCTCGTTCAACAGCTCAAAGTATGAGTATTATCGGATGTTCTGGAATCGGTAAAACCACAACGATCAATAATATTCTTAGTGTATACCCACAAGTTATTTATCACGAAAAGTATAACTTCACCCAAATTGTATACTTAAAAATTGACTGTCCTCATGACGGTTCCTTAAAAAGCTTGTGCTTACATTTCTTTAGAGCCGTTGATATTGCTCTTGATACCAACTATGAAGCTAAATACGCTTTAAAGCGTCATGGTGTTGAAACGTTACTCAATTTAATGCGTCAGATTGCAAATTTTCATGCAATTGGCTTGCTTATTATTGATGAAATACAGCACCTTAATATCAAGAACTCTGGCGGTGCCGACAAAATGTTAAATTTCTTTGTCACACTCGTTAATGTGATTAGTTTGCCCGTCATTATGGTGGGTACACCAAAGGCAAGGGGCTTTGTTGCATAAATAAATTTC
>NZ_DJLC01000045.1:0-7276 GCF_002434875.1 Acinetobacter sp. UBA6526
AATATGCCGATTTGGTCTGAAAATCATCCTGAAAATTTTTGGTATGCAGCAGATAAATATACAAGTGAGACGAGACGAAGCTCATCACATATTACAATCGCTTTGCCCAAAGAACTGGATAGAAATAAACGTATCGAATTATCTGAGAGACTGATGTATGAGTTTTGTGGTCAATATAAAATGCCATCTACAATCGCAATTCATAATCATGTGGCTGCGCTAGATGGGCAGTCAGAACAGCCACATTTACATTTATTATTTTCAGAAAAAAGTATGTTAGATAATATTCAGCGTTCCCCAGAACAGTTCTTTAAGCAATATCGTCAAAAAAATCCTGAAAAAGGAGGTGCATTAAAAATCACGGCTGATGTGCTTGGATTCGGTCGTAATATATTATTTCACTACCGAACACAAACTGAAAAAATAATAAATGAATTTTTAGAAAAATATGCACCCACAAAAATTATAGAAATTCATGATGTGGAAATCGAAGTGAGCAGTGCAGTATCGTGCTTATCTAATGAAGATTATAATAAAAAACATGGAACCAATTTAAAAAAAGTCCCACAAATTCCAAGGTCATTACTATATAGCACTGATCCTGAAGATCAAGACAAGGTAGCAGTATATAGAAAGAACATTCGGGAAATTCGTCAAAATAATCTGTATGAACTTTATAAAAATGAGTATGAGCTAGCGTTGGCTAAAAAACGTGAACAGGAAATTCAGAATAAGCCACAACTTGATCAATCTAAAAAATTTGATTTTGACTTCTAATATATCCTCATTAATAAACCAAAGATGATGACTGCTCACAAGCAAACTCAATGGAATGTATTATTCCTTCTTCAGTCTTTAATTAAATTAGTTGATCTGTCTATATACTTTCTATGGACGGATCAACTGAATTGGTATTAGCGCAATTTGACCTATTTCTTAAAATAGTTTTCCATCTGCAATTGTTCAAGCGTGTGCCATTGATAACGCTCATGTCCTGCAAAATTTTGTTTGATATATACAATATGTTGAAGAATTCGCTTCTGATACTTTAAGAGTTGTTGAATACGGTGATCATCATGATCTATATCTACCCGTTGTTGCCTCAGTGCTTGATAAAAGCAGCGGTAGTCCATATCCATATTTTTTAGAGTTTCATTTGACGCCGCAGGGTGGAGTGGTTGGCTTAATCCTGCAACTGAATAAGATTCACGCGTGAAAAAGTCGGGGCGTATACGGGATTCTTTTGCCACTTTTAATGTTGGTTCAAATCTATTTGATTTAACCTTTATATTTTGAAACGCCTGTTGAATCGAATTAATTATTACACTCGGTTGAATAGTATGTGCTGGTGCTGGCTTCTGCAAGCTGGGTGCAGCGACTGGAGCAGAAATGGATGATTTCACTTTAGCCTGATGATCTTGTTGACTGTCGACTTTGATGAATTGTTTGAGTTTCTTATAGTTAATCGTATAGAAATTGGTTTGTAGCCATTTATTCTGTGCCAACTTTTCAATCACTAAAATTCCAGCCTGTTTTAATTTGGCCACAATTCTTTTAATCGTTGAGATGCTATACACACCAAGTGTTATTTGCCATTGTTCATAACTATGGAACCAAAACTTTTTTCCATTAAAGATTTTTCCTTCGTTATTTTCTAAAAAGTAATGCAGCTTCTGTAAAAAATTGGCGGCAGCCACGCCAAACGCTTTTGCAAGCGTTGGCGAAGCAATAAGTGGATAGTCTCCAGCAATGAGGAGGTTATTATTCTTATTGGTCTTGGACATGATTCGCCCCACGTAGAACACGTTGTGCACGTTCAATCATCTTGTGACGTTGATGTGTACGAAATGCCCAGAGCGACGATAAATTGTTATTTTGATTGAGCTTTGCGACTTCAAGAATTTGCTCATCATTCATTTCATGCATACACTCACGAATAATTTGATGGGCTTGTTCAAGTTCTTTGAGTAAGGAATTTGCGGTGTCAACAGCAATATAAAGATTGGCGAGTGTCTGACGTTGAGGATTTGAAATAGTTTTGCCAAGTTCAACAATCAGTTGCGAGGCTTGTTTTTTAGGTGTGCAAGTGTTTGCACCATGAAGAATTGCGTTCATAGCAGTTGTCCTAGATAAGTTTTAACACCTACCGCCATCACTTGTCACAATGATGGTGGCAGCTAAACAGGGGTGACAATACTGAATCTAGGATCAGCCAACCTTACGGTTGCCCTGCAAGCTGCCATAACGACTGCTAAACAGTAGGCAAAAAAATAGCCGCGAGTGCGACATTAATTTGCACCTAGATTGTATCAGGTTTTCACGCCCGTACACAGATTTTGCTGTGTGATTCTAGATTAACTGGGTATCGCTTAAGCTGTCAACGCGGGCATTGGATCTTTTTACATATCTTAACATTAATTAATTGATTGATTCTGCTGGAGATATTTTTAATTTCTGACGGCTGGGAATATTGTTTTGAACAGTGCTTGTGGACGGCTGTATAGACTAATATTTAATTTTTAGCTCTCAATAATTCTGTAAAAAATAAGAAATCATCAAATCTAAAGTGATTCTCTAAAAGAATAAAATGAATAAATTACCGATTGTTTAGGGCTTCAACAACCATTAAGACTTTCTCTAAGCCTTTTCTGTTCTGAACTTGCTGAATCGGGATACCATCGGTTGCGGTATTGAATGTATTCATAAAATAATCAATCCATTCCAAGTCACCGCCCGTGAGTGCTGATAAGCTTTGATAAAGGCGAATCAATAATAATCCAGCTTCACCTTGTGGGGATGCAGGTTCTAATACAGCTGAGAATTCGATTTGGTTCATCGACGCGAAATCGAGACCTATCACAGCAGCCAGTTGAGTTTGGCTAAGACCGAGTAAATCCGCGGTATTCAATATGGCTTCTGCTAAAACCGATGCTGTATTGGCTGAGTTCATTCAATCGACCCGCTGAGCTTTGCTGATTATTTATTCTATCGCATTTAATAGGATATTACTGAAGAAGAGGGTACTTCAGTGTGATCGCTTTAAATCAGCCTGAGTAAATTGCAATCTTCTCATTAACAGCTCATTAGGCATTCATTCATCTCAATGCTTCGAATGAAAAAGCTGAGCCGCGCCTGATTTAATTCTTTATTTTATTGTTTTATTTTAATAGAGAACAACAGTCCATTTTAGCCTCATCCATCAAAGCAAAATGAGCCTATCGATTGGACTAATTTGACCTTATGGGAAAAATCAAAGACTTAATGCGATTACATTTGGCGAATCTAATTGTATAGATTTTAGTGCTTTGTAAAATTGACTAAAGCGCTGGATAAAATTAATATGGGCTCGCTGGCCTACATTGCCAGTCGGTTTTAGCAGACCGTTGATCCAGCACGGAAAATAGCTTGTCTATTTTTTGTGGACCTTCTCGTCCCCCTTTTATCTTTATGGTAGGACAGAAGGGGGACACCTTCGGGTGTGCTGGTTCCTTGGATCCCAGTCTGCTAACCCTCTTTTGTTCTGCCACCATTATTTAGCAGTGATATGGCAGAACTTCTTAAGATTCAAGGAGCTTCTTATGCTGTACCTATCTTTTTTAATTTGTGCCTCACCCCATGTTCAACCTTGTTGTGCTTTGCAACGAGGGCGATACGGCTAAATTTTTATTATTCGTCTGTATTCAAACAACACTTTTACAAGAACAATCCAACGGTGGATGGCTAAGTCACGCCTATAAAAAATAAATCTTTTTATATCTGCTGGTGATTGTGCATTGCATTGAACATGCGGGAAACAACCATGACTGAATTAAGCAAACCCAAAATCATACCCATTGAACACCGCCCACAAAAATCTAAGCTCTTTATAAAATGTGTGGTCTTACCCATCGTGATCTTTCTCATCGTTGCCAAAATCTTCTCCTTTGGTGCTTTCGGTTACATCTTCTTTGGCTTTGACCTGTTTTGGTTTGTGATCCTTTACTACCTTTATGAATATGGAAATACCTACTTTGACGGAATGACTGAACAACTCAAGCGTCAAGGAGAAACTTTTAATTATCAAAACCGTGGTGTTTGGATCAACAGCCAAGATAAAACCATTATTCTGTTTGATCAGCCAGATCAACGCCTCGTCAAATATCCCTTTGATTACATCACTTCCGTTGGACACTACAACTTAGTTGAAGATCACTTTAGAACCACGACCACTGTGATCAGCAATCCAATGATGGGAACACATGTCAATCAACAAGTTCATCGCACACCGATGAAACGAGAGTTTCAAGTCAATATTGGCACACGAGATCCATTCAAACCGAATTACAGTCTAAAAGTCCTATTTCCTTGGCGTAGTCCACAAATGGCCAGTGAAATCCGTCAGCTACTATCAGCGGATCATTATCAATAACTGATGTTAAATGATTAAAAATAAATAAGTATTTTACACGAGCATTTCTTGCAGGCAGCAAAGCCCGTAGGAGATGCGAGGATTATTAAAATGAAATTTAGATTTAAACCACTACTGATCAGCAGTATGACATTGTTGATCATGCAGACTGTGACGGCTCAACCCCTGTCTACATCTAAGCCATTCACCTTAGAGCAGGGCTTAACTTGTCTGGATTGGGCTAAGAACGAACAATCCTTGAGTAACAGTTTAGCCTTGATGGGCAACGAAATGAAATGGCCATCTGGAATCACCTCATTACAGCAACAATTTCAACAGCAGTACCTCAAACAAAAGAGCAGCGTCATCAATGATCCTGATGATGAAAATTTCTGTGAAGATTGTCCTGAAACAGAAGTTTATTTACCCAACAACAAAAGCAATCCCATCAAAAGAATTGAAACCTTAGTACACGTCAGTGTTGCAGGGGCAAGAACTGCGATCTATCGTGCTGATGACATCAACAACACCAAACAAAAGATCGAGGATGGATTGAATATTCAATTCAGTCACTATAACGGACAACAATTAAAAAGCTTTAAACAGCAGTGGGATAAAGCTTCAATGCATGATGATCAAAACAGAAGCAAAACCCATAAAGTCTTTCAGCAATATCCACATTTAAAGGTCTTTGATGGAGAAGTCTTCCACAATCAAAAGGTCTATATCCCTAAACAAATTTATATCTATAGCCAGCCCTATAAACGAGATGTATCTGATCCGAATGACATGATTGCTTTTATTAGCCTTTATGACAATCCCGTTAATCCATCACAACACATCTTACAGTGTGGCTTTATTGACAATGTGTTTTAACAAATAAATTAAGAGTCTATTCAAATGAAAAAATTAATATTTGCAGGATTATGTTTAAGTCTTTCAACCTTGGCTAGTGCAGGCGTAAAAGAAAGCTTAGTTGGTAAACGACTGGTCTTAGATTTACCCGATGTAGAATGTGCAGGCTTGTCCTTTTCCAAGAATGGAAAAGATGCCGCAATGTATGCAGAAATAGGGCAATGCCAAGACCCATTACCATTAAGAGTAAAATGGTTAGATGACAAGACTTTCATCCTGATTGAGAAAGTACGAACCAATGATATTTCTCCACCACGTACTTATTTATACCGAGTAAAAAGTTACCAGAAAAATGGTGTTGAATTGACGGATATCTCGACAGGCTGGGGAGATCATAAAGATACGATCATCAGTTATTATTTTAAATAAAGAGAAGGATTGGCAGCTTAGATAATTCGTTAAAAACAATGAATCAACGATAAATTAAAGGTTTAAAACAATGAACTACTACGCAGAGGACCCCTTCTAGGTAATGTGACCTAGGAGGCAATATGAAAAAGCTGAAATTTCAGTACCTACAACCTGAAAATACTCATCCTAATGACGGTATACGAAAACGATACCCTCATCTGAGAAATGTGTATCATAAAAAGTTCAGCACACGTCAAGAACGTAGTTTTTATTTTCTTCATTTGATTGAATATAAGAACTATCCTTTAAAACTTCGTGTTGCACGAGGTACGGGCTTGCCTGAAGAATGGGATGATTTACCTGCTTATGTCTATAAAGTTGCAAAGAGTTGGAAGCATAATTCTAGAAGACGGAAGCAATATTTTAACAACAACCAAAAATGACTTAACAAGCGAGATAAAATTTATATAATATAACCTTAAAAATCAATATTTTGTGTGTGGTTTTTGATGCTTTAAGAAATATCGGAAGCTACTTCAATGTTTGGAGTAGTGAATATGTCCTTAACTCAAGCTTGGACAGGCGATTAAAATATAAAATAATATATATCTTGATTTTTTTTGTGTAGTACCCGACTTTTCATTCGTCTTAGATGTGCTAACGTAATAAACTATTGAACATTAAGTATAAAACCACAGCGGTTGATCATTGATTGAGGATAAAGAATGAACTCATTGGAACAAAAGTTTCTAAATGAATTAGATGATAAGCTTTGGAAAGCCGCTGATAAATTACGTAGCAGCTTAGACGCTGCCAACTACAAGCATATTGTCCTTGGCTTAATTTTCCTCAAATATGTATCAGATGCCTTTGATGAACGTCAGTCTGAACTGGCTTTGTTGCACAAACCTATCTCTAAAGGCTTATTCCACAATATAATTTTCAAATGAATAAGCCTACACCTAAAATTTATCGTACAACCAATTGGTCTTCCTACAACCGAGCTCTCATCAATCGTGGAAATATTGCCATTTGGTTTGATCCTGCTACGCAATGGTATGCCCCATTAAAAGGCAAACAAGGACGAAATCAAACTTACTCCGACGCAGCTATCCAATGCTGCCTAATGATAAAATCTCTCTTTCAATTGTCTTTACGTATGGTGGACTGCCACCACTCTCCTAGACAAATATGGTCCACCCTTTGAATTTGGATGACTCAGATGAATTTGGGACCTTCATCTTTAGAACCCCTGGCTTTAATAGTATTCGAACCTTGGCTGCACGATTGAGTTACTACAGTGCAACTTCAGGAGGCTTACTGTCGTGCCTACCATTGCAACTCACTTTAAGAGGCAAAAGCACCACACAAAGCTATCGCCAACCTCTGTATTACGTGGATCTAACTTTACGGCAGGGCATTGGCCTGAATGATACCATTACTCAGGCCAAGCAAATTGATGAACAGAGCAAGAAGGCTATATTTTTTTGATTTCTACAATATCACTTGATTCAATGAGCGATTGGATATTACTAAATAAACTTTGAATATAATCAGTGGCCATATGGATATCTAAATCCTCCCTGCTACGCCATTCTTCTAGGGTCTGTTGACATTTACTGT